>JAIWNQ010000079.1 GCA_020216745.1 Candidatus Hydrogenedens sp. | reverse complement strand
ACCCACAATGGAGGGAAAAAGTTCGTGTGGCATTCGTTGAAAATGGGACAAGGAATTCTGCCCAACTTCTTTGTGACACATTAGACCAAATTGATACCGAAGGGAAAATCTCTATCCTTCTTGGTTTATATCAAATGGGTGAAGTGCCATGCACAGATAAAATTTATTCACTCTTAAATGATAATAATCTAAGCATAAAATCAGCATCGGCTATGGTTCTTTCAAACACAGGTGTACCAATATATGCCCCAAGATTATTAGAGATATGCACATCGGTGAATACTATCGAACCTGTATATAAAGAATTGTGGGATGCTTATATTCGTTTAGCTGAAAATGTTGTACTTAAAGGCGGAAATTGGGATTATGCGATGGAAATGTATCGGAGTACCCTTCAATTTTGTAAAGACTCAGCAATTCTACAATCTGCAATTACAGGGTTAGGACGTTTCGGGGATGCTTCGGTTCTTCCTACCCTCATTGATATTTTATCTGATACCGATAAAAGACATCTTTATCGTTCAGTTTTCCATGCTATAACCTTGCTTTATCCTAAAGAGGTAGAAAAACAAATATTACAATTATGTTCGAAAATTTCGACAGAGCAGCAGGTATTACTTATTCCTTTATTAGTGCAATATGACAATAATGAAGAAGCAAAAAAACTTGTAATAGACTTATTAAACAAACCTCATACAGATGTAAAACGAGTATTTTTGAATGCATTCTATGAAGAGCCTTCATTAAAATACGTAGATTATGTCCCTCTTATAATGCCATCTCTCGATGATTCGGAAAAACAAAAACTTGGAGAGTGTTTATGGCGAACAGTCTCAACATATAAACAAGTAGAAGAAAATGAAAAACAATTCATAGGAAAGGCTTATTTATATCTCTTTAAGTTATGCCCACCAGAGGAACAAGAAATAGTATTGGAGGGGATAAAAAAATTTCCTACGTTAGAGGCAATAAATGTATTATTGCCAGAATTAGAGAAAGAAGACCCTAAAAAATTACCATTTCCACTTCTGTTTGAGCTTTGGTGTGCTATCCCTGAAGAAGATAAAGAACAAAAAGAAAAAATAAAAAATATTCTTATAGAGCAATTGGCAAATGTGAGTCCTATCGACGTTATTATTTCTACTTTATCGAACTCAAAAAATTTGTCTCTCTTCTCTTCTTTGGTAGGTTTTGTTGAAAATTGGAACTTAATAGGTCCATTTCCCTGGAGTATTGACAATCCATTTCGAGAAAGTTATGGTTTTCCCCAAGCAGTAGTAGATTTAAACTCACCATTGGAGTTCCAACAACAAAAGTATTCATGGAAGAAAAATGTAAAAGCAGAAGGTTGGGGCTATATAGGTCTGATTTCACTGTGTGAACAAAACGCTTCTGAATGCTCGTACCTTTCCGCTTTTGCCTATACAGAAATAGAATTACCTGAAGAAACAGACGCTTTTGTTAATATCGGTTCGGATGATGGCTTCCGCTTATGGGTTAATCAACAAGAAGTGGCTAAGAAACATGTAGACAGGGGAATGAAGGTAGACGATGATAAAATACAGGTGCATTTTAATAACGGAGTAAACAAAATCTTGCTCCAAATCACCCAAATTAAAGGAGGCTGGAACTTTTGTCTTCGTTTAACTGACCTTTCAGGAAAACCATTGCCATTCAACGTAAAAACATTTTAACTAAAAAGGAACTTATAATGTTACCAATAATTATTTTTTGTGTTTCACAAATAATATCAGGAGCAGAAACAGAAAATTATCTTCTGTTTCAAAGAGAGCGGATAGGAAAGGGCATTTATGAATCTGCATCATCTTTTGATGTTAACAATGATGGAATTATAGATATATTTTCAGGCGAATACTGGTATGAAGGACCCGATTATAAAAAGTCGCACCGAGTATGCGTTCTTCAACCAATGGACGATTATTATGATGATTTTTCTAACTTCCCTATGGATGTAAATGGAGATGGATATTTAGATGTTATTACAGGCGGATGGTGGGGTAAAACCTTACGTTGGCGTGAAAATCCAAAAGGTAACGACGGGTTATGGAATACTCACGATATTGCAGAAGTTGGAAATATTGAACGGGCTGTGTTCTATGATTTAGATAAAGATGGTATACCTGAAGTAATACCTGTAACGAAACCTGTTTTTATCTTTAAGTTGAAAATGGGAGAAGATGGGAAACCAACTGGTTCATTTGATAAATATGAGGTTAAAACTGATGGAGCGGGGGGACATGGTTTCGGTTGTGGCGATGTTGATGGAGATGGAGCAATTGATTTCCTATTTTCTGGTGGTTGGCTTAAATCACCAATAAATCCATTTGATACTGAGAATTGGCAGTGGTTTCCAGAGTGGAATTTGGGTTCTGCCAGTGTGCCTATTCTGGTTTTTGATGTAAATAGAGATGGTAAGAACGATATTATTGTTGGTTCTGCTCATGATTACGGTTTATTCTGGTATGAACAAAAAATATTAGATGATGGGAAAAGGTCATGGGAAAAACATGTTATTGATGAAAATCGCTCTCAATACCATGATATACAACTCCATGATATAGACAATGATGGTGAATTAGAATTAATTACAGGGAAACGTTATCGTGCACATGCATTTCATGACCCTGGCTCAAAAGACCCATTAGGGGTGTACTACTTCAAAATAAATAAAGGTGACTTTGTTAGGTATACTTTAGACTATGGACCTGCAGGCCAAGCAAGTGGTGTTGGTATTTATTTTTGGGTAGATGATATAGATAAAAATAGTTGGAAAGATATTATTGCTCCAGGTAAAGAAGGTCTATTTTTATTCAAGAATTTCGGTCCTATAAAGTCAAATCTTAAATGACCAATAAATGGTATAGATTGTGTGGAAACTGGGAATTGAAAAGTTGGGGGCAATCAAGATATTTAAAGTTTACTTTAGCATTTATAGTTGCTATTTGTCTGGGCTTGCTTGAATCTGCATGGACGACACCTCAAGCACCAGGGGCAGTAAAGGCTGGTTTAGGAAATGTTGCTATCGGTATTATACTGATTATTGTATGCCTCCCATGGATTTGGTGGGTTCCTGGATTAAGTATGCTGGAAGAATTCATTCAGGTTTGGATTGGAAATGAAGGGCGATGGTCACCGAACTGGGATTGGGTATTTCATCACTGGTCAGCAGGATACTTTGGAATTAATCTGTATCCAGTTTTATCTTTTCCTATTATCACAATACTTTGTGAAATAGTTTATTTATATCTGCTATTCAGGGAAAAGGGGTCTGATACTTAAAAAAATAGACAAAAATGTCATTTTAAATAGTGAATGATACTTTATGGAAGTATTCTTGTGAAAATAATTTGAACAAAAAATGAATAGATAAAGAGATTTTACCAATTTACAATAATTTAATGAATAAATTATATATTTTGGCATGAATATTGATATTAAACTTCAGATACATGTTATATATTAATAAAACTACCCAAGAAGGAATATATATATGTGTAACAGAACAACTCTTCTATGCCTTATTTTTACTATTCCATTTACTTCTATTGTTAATGCTGAACTTACATCTGTTGAAATTGGTGGTAAAATAGAAATTTATGGATTATATTACCGCCAATGGATTGAACCTTCGGACCAAGTGCGAATTCCTTCATGTGCTTTATTTGGTAGGAGTATTGGACCTGAGGGTACCTATTCAGCATATCGATCAGGTGAAGGCTCTACTGGTACTTCTTATGTTGAACAGAGAACACGATTACATACAAAGGCAACAATGACCGATAATATATCTGTGTTTTTTGAAGTAGACTCTATTGATACATGGGGGGAAGACTTTCGGTCCCAACAATATCTAACAGGTAAAGATAATAGAGCGGATTCATCTGATGATATAGAGCTGTTTCAAGCCTACATACAAGCTAAGGATTTTGGAATTAATGATTTAACATTTACAGTAGGCAGACAAGCAATTGACCTGGGTTCTGGTTGGCTTGTGGGTTCAGACCCTGGACCTAATGTCTTTACAGGGTTAAGTTTTGATGCTATCCGTCTACAATATGAAAAAGAATCTTGGATGCTGGATGTATTTTATGGAAAACTTTTTGAAAGCATGAGTTCATTTAATCATGATGATATTGATTTTTGGTCAACTTATTTTACATGGAAAAATATTTGGGAAGGAACAAATATTGATTTTTATTACTTCTTGTTGAGAGATAATACAAATAGTGAAGTTACAAGAGATGACTTTATCTTAGAAGCAATAGAGGGGGTTCTTGGACGAGATAACTCTGATACGACATATATTCACACTATTGGCTTACGGTTTTATGGTAGTCATGAAGATTGGGACTATGAAATGGAAACAGCATATCAATGGGGTGAGGGTTCTGCTTTTGGGAATTTATTTGTTCCGATTGGAGGAATCTATGGTGACGATGATATTTCCTGGTCTTTACCTGCGGGGCACTTCGAAGTAGGTTATACACTATCAAAAATAAAATGGTCCCCAAGAGTTTATCTGGGTGGGTGCTATTATGATGCTGATGATAATCGTGATGTTTCGTTTATGGATTGGTTCTTAAATTTAGATGTTAGTTCCGCAAGTCCTTCCTTTAATCGGTTGTTTTCAGCATATAGAGAAGAGAATTTTATAGATATATCTGGCATGACAAATTTCTGGCAGGTATATTCTGGTGTTTCTGTAAATCCGACCGAGAAAGTCGAAGTAAGTTTTGAACTGAGTTACCTACAAACAATTTCTCCCTTTGATAGTCCTTACTCGTTCTCACTGGGTAGTTATGAATTTTATCCCTTAGGCTATCTGTCATTTTTTACTCAAGAAAATCCGAAGGACTTAGGCTGGCAAACATTATTAACTCTCTCCTACGCTTATAATGAAGACCTAAATTTTGAAACAGGATGGTCTCATTTCTTTGTTGGCGACGGAATTGTTAAAGGTGCTTTCCTCGATAATTATGGAACTTCATTTATATCGACTATGAACGACAACGATTCTGACTTTTTCTATATCGCATCAACAATAGAGTTTTGATTAATCACTAAACTTATCAATTATAACAACTTCTTCATACGGAAGTTGCCCTGCACGAGGCCAGGCAGGTTTTGTAGCCTTACCCACTGCGACCATCATAGCAACTACGTGGTCTTGTGGGAGATTAATTAACTTGGCAACTGCATCAAAGTCAAAACCAACCATTGGGCATGTATCGTAGCCCATTGCCTTGGCTGCCAACATTAAGGTTTGTACAGCAATACCACATGAACGCATGGCTTCATCCCTCTGTACTTGTTCCCTTCCACGATAATACTGGTCAATAGCGGGCACGACAAAATTTTTAATATCTTCTGGAGCATTTCGCCAGTAACGTTCGGGTTGTTTTTCCCATGCTTTTATATCAGCACATAAAACAACTAATAATGAGGCATTAATAACTTGTGGCTGATTCCATGCCACTTGATAAATTTTTTTCCGTAATTCTGGATCCCTAACAAGCACAAAACGCCAATTCTGAATGTTAAATGAAGTTGGCGAAAGTAACACAAGAAACATTAACTTTTGTATTTCTTCTTCTGTCATTTTGTGATTTGGGTCAAATTGTTTGACTGCTCTTCTTAATTCAATTGCTTCAAAAACATCCATATTTCGCTCCTTTCATGAACATGTTGTGCTAATTTTTTTCTACCCAATAATCATAATCTTATTTATGAAAATGTATGATTTAGAAATATAATTATATCGAACTTTATTCCCCAATAATAACAAAATATTTAAAAGGGAGGGATAATGTGGGTGTTTTTTGGGTATATAAATAGAAGAGAAACTATATAGTGCCCGGGAGGAGAATTGAACTCCTACCCCATTTCTGGGACCAGATCCTTAGTCTGGCGCGTCTGCCATTTCCGCCACCCGGGCGAATATTTATTAATTGTTTGTATAGGTTTAAATTTTATAACAAATGTCTCAAAAATTTAAAATCAGTAGAAATATACTCTCCTAAAACATACATTTCGTTTTATAACATAGGCTCATGTCTTCCCTTGCCAGAGCCATTTGGATGTCGCAGACAGAAATTAGCTGACATCGATTGGATGGATGAAAATTTACGACCACAAAACTTACAAACATATTCTGTTTTTTCATCTCCCTCATAAACAGCATGTCTGCCTTTGCCTGGACCGTTAGGATGTCTTGTACAAAAAGAGGACGCTAATGATTGAACACTTGTGGCTTTTTTCCCACAATATTTACAGATGTATACTGTCATAAAACCTCCTTCTATGTCTCTCCCTGTTATATATTAATACCTTTTTCTCTTGCAACTAATATATTTGAACGAAGTAAGGCTTCGAAACTTCCGCAATCCGCCCACCAACCTTCCAAAAATTCATATGTCATAGTGCCCCGAAGGATATATTCATTGTTGACATCTGTAATCTCTAATTCGCCCCTTGCACTTGGTTTTAGGGTACGACAAATATCAAATACATCAGAGTCATACATATAAATTCCGACAACTGCGTAATTTGTAGGTGGTTCTTTAGGCTTTTCAATAATCTCCTTGACCTTTCCATGTTCTATTACAGCAACCCCAAATTCTTGGGGATTAGATACTTCCTTTAAAAAGATTTTTGCCCCTGCAGGTTGTTTTTCAAAATCATTTACTGCTTTTTTAATACTTCCTTGTATAAAATTATCACCTAATATGACGACCATTTTATCTTTTCCAACAAAAGGCTCCGCTAATGCAAGTGCATGGGCAATACCCCCTTCTATCTTTTGGTAGGTGTAATGAAGTTGATTTAGCCCGAAGTCTTCTCCGTTACCTAAAAGACGTAGGAAATCTCCTGCATTGTTTCCTCCTGTGACAATCATAATATCCTTAATTCCCGCATCTACCAAAGTTTGAATAGGATAAAAAATCATAGGCTTATCGTAAACTGGGAGCAAATGTTTATTTGTAACACGCGTTAAAGGTAATAGTCGTGTTCCTAAACCGCCTGCTAATACAACTCCTTTCATCTTAATTTTTCCTTTCCTTTTGCTATTTTTTCAATTGAAATAGGGTTGTTTTATCATTATACAATCTTTTGTTTTGGAATTGATTAATGGTATTATCTCTCAATATCAAAATTTATTTTTATAAAGGAGAATGACTATGATAAATACAAAATCAATTTGTTCAGCGAAAATTATACAACATATCTTAACTCCTTTTATCATTGTGACACTGATACCATTTTTTTCATGTTCAACAAAGGGTACCGATATAATCCAGAAGCGATTACCCATAGGTAAATGTACACCTATTCCTCAAGGAGATGGGTGGATAAACCTATTTTCTAAAGAAAATCAGACTAAATGGCAAAATGTAACAAATAAAGATAAAAAATATGGATTTGAATTTTCATCTGATGACATTCTCCATATCTTTGGCTCAAAAGGTGGAGGTTATATCGCCTATCTTGATAATGAAGTAACAGATTTCGAATTCCATATTGAGTTTAAATTAACACCACAAGCCAATAGTGGTGTGTTTTTCCGTTCTGACTTAAAAGATCCCGTTCAAAAAGGGTTTGAGATTCAGGTATTCGAAGATTATGGTCAGCCACCAAACAAGAATTCATGTGGTTCATTATATGACGTTGCAACCCCAATGTTTAATATGAATTTTCAGCCTGGTGAATGGAATTCCTATGATATAACATGTCGGGGTAGTAATCTTATTGTTTCTATGAACGGATGGAAAGTCTTAGATGTGGACATTTCATTAATGACCATGCCTATCGGAAAATTCGATACACCACTTGCTCAGCTTCCACAAAAAGGTTATTTATTATTGCAAGACCATGGTGGAGAGGTGTGGTATCGAAACGCCTATATTAAGAACATCAATAGCAATTAAGTTGGAAAGCCATTATGCAGAATGACCAAATAAAGCAATGGCTAAATCTTTATCTAATACCAGGAATTGGCTCGGCAACCTTTTTAAAGTTAATTGCTCGATTTGGGGCACCTTCTGAGGTACTATCTGCATCTGAGAAGGCTCTTGCTGAAGTTGTCGGGAAAACAATATCTCATCGAATTGCTCAATATCGTGAAGTTGTAGATTTAGATAATGAGTTACGTCTTATAGACAAACACAATGTAACAATAATTACATTAGACGACCCAGAATATCCTTTATCACTTGCTGAAATTTATGAACCGCCATTAGTGTTATATTGCAAAGGAAAATTATTAGAAAAGGATTTACGTTCTATTGCGATTGTAGGGACTCGAAAGATTTCACCTTATGGCACAAAGGTCACTGAAATTTTTGCAAGAGGTTTATCTCAGGCTGGTTTTACCATTGTAAGTGGATTTGCTTTAGGTGTAGATGGCATTGCCCATAAAACTGCTATAGCAAATGGTGGACGAACTGTAGCGTTTTTAGGATGTGGAATTGATATTATTTATCCTGCTCAACATCAAGAACTGTGGCAACAAATCCAAAGTCAAGGGGCTATTATTTCCACATTTCCTATGGGGACAAAACCGACGGGAAATAATTTTCCTGTCCGTAATCGATTTATAAGTGGTTTTTCATTAGGGACATTAGTTACCGAGGCACCTTTAAATAGCGGTGCCATGATTACAGCACAGTATGCAGTAGACCAAGGAAAGACGGTTTTTGCTGTTCCTGGTCCTATAGGATACGCAAACAGTCAAGGTTCACATAGTCTTATTCGACAGGGGGCAAAACTTGTGGAACATATTTCAGATATTCTTGAAGAAATTCCACAACTATGGAAACCTGAAACATTATCAGAGCCACTTCAGATGCCTCTTGCATCCGCAATTGATATAGATAAACCAGATACAACAAAGTCAAACAATGAGATTCAGCAAAAGGAGACGAAACAAGTCATAAAAAATAAAAACGAACAGCCTGCAGGAAGGTCGTACCCCTCACCAATGAATGAAAAAGAAAAAGCAATCATAGACATTCTTAACCCACAAGGTTCTTATGTAGATGAAGTTGCATTGGCTTGTCACATTCCTGTGTCTGAAGCGTTATCTATGTTGACGATTATGGAAATGAAAGGATTGGTAAAACAATTTCCTGGAAAAAAATTTGCAAAAGCATAGAATTTTGGAGTACCTATGATAAAAACAGAAGGTCTGACGAAAAAATTTGGTGAAAAAATTGCAGTCAATAAATTGGATTTAGAGATATCAAAAGGGACTTTTTTCTGTTTTTTAGGGCCTAATGGTGCAGGAAAAACGACCACAATAAAAATGTTAACAGGGTTAATGAAACCTACAGAAGGACGAGCTCTCATTGCAGGGATTGACATACAACAAGACCCTGTAAAAGCGAAAAAGTATATTGGTTTTGTACCTGACCACCCTTTCCTTTACGATAAACTTACAGGTAGAGAGTTTCTTAGATTTATTGCAGGGTTATATCAAATTTCCGAGAAAGAATTTATGGTTCGGACGGAAGAATTAATATCTCTGTTCGGGCTTACCACAGTTATAGACCAGTTAATTGAAGACTATAGCCATGGGATGCGACAAAAACTCTCATTTACTGCTTGTTTTTTACACAACCCAGAGATAGTTATTGTTGATGAGCCGTGGGTAGGACTTGACCCAAAGAATATTCGTTTCGTCAAGGATTACTTAAAAGAGAAAACTCAAAAAGAAGGACTAACCGTCTTTATGTCGACCCATACGTTAAGTATTGCAGAGGAGATAGCGGATATTATAGGCATCATTCATCAAGGGCGTCTCTGTGCATTCGGCTCTGTAGATAAAATAAAATCCCTCTCAAATACACCAGGAAACTTAGAGGATGTATTTTTAGAGTTAACAAAGGAAACAGACGAAGTATAAGTAATATTCAGAAGAATTCTATTATGGAACAGATTTTAGCAATATTAGAAGCAAAACGAAATATCTTGAAACATCAAA
>JAIWNQ010000078.1 GCA_020216745.1 Candidatus Hydrogenedens sp. | reverse complement strand
TATTGAGTATCCGCAAAGAATCAAAGTTGAAGATTTCTGTTATTACTTTCTCTGCAATTGCAATATGGTTAGGTATTTTCTTCGGGCTTTATGAAGGATTCGACTGGTTATTAAAATTCGGGTCAAGAGCTGGAATTGAAGTGAATTTTGGTGAGTTGTTGATGGCTCGGATGTTCATGATTTTAATGAGTGCTGTTTTCTTATTTTTGATTTTTTCCAATATTTTAATTGCTTTTTTCACCTTGTATAAGGCTGAAGAGATTCATTTTTTAGTACAGACACCTATCCCATTTAACCGACTATTCTTTGTCCGCTTTATTGAATGTATAGCATTTAGTTCTTGGTCAGTGGCATTTTTGGGTGTTCCATTAATACTTGCTTATGGATTGAGTACAAAAGCAACTATTTTCTTTTATATAGCATCAATTATTTTCTTTGCTCCATTTGTAATTATTCCAGCAGGACTTGGAAATATCATTACACAATTTTTAGTCTTGATTTTTCCTAAATTGAAACTCCGTTTCATGATTTTATTTGGTGTATTAGGTGTCATTTTTTTATTTTGGTATATAAATACCATGCTTCGGGGAACAAAAATAAGTGAAGACACGATCTTACCTGTGTTTCTGAGTGCCACTTCACATGTGCAATCACCTTTGTTTCCACCTTATTGGTTTACAGAGGGGGTTTTGAAGTCGAAGGAGAGACAGTTTTTCGACGTCATATTTTGGTTTATGCTTATGATAGCTAATGCCTTATTAATCACACTCGTAGCCTCTTTTCTATCTCGACTTATATTTTACCCTGGTTTTTCTGGCTTACAAGGGATGGGAAATAAACGGATTAAATTACCTAATCGAGGGATTTTGGGGCGTCTTGAAAAAATATTAAGGATTATTCCTGAGCCTTATCAGCCTTTAGTCGTAAAAGATATACGTTTATTCTGGAGAGACGCTACGCAGTGGTCTCAGTTTATAATCTTTTTTGGTATCATGGCGATTTATATTGCCAATTTGAGGAACACCACAAAATATTTTGAACAAGAGATGTGGCGAAGTTTCATCGCGTGTATGAATATAGCATCCTTAAGTTTAATTCTTGCTACCTTAACAAGTCGTTTTATTTTTCCATTGATAAGCTTGGAGGGACATCGATTCTGGGTAATTGGCTTGGCTCCTATTACCTTAAAACAGTTGGTATGGCAAAAATTTTGGCTTAGTGTTATGACTTCCGCCCCATTTACGGTAACTTTAGCGATCCTGTCTGGTTATATGCTTCAATTAACGCCTTTATATTTTACTTTGACTGTATTTAGTATTATATTGATGAATTTGGGGTTATCAGGTCTTGCTGTCGGGTTAGGTGCTTTATACCCCAGTTTTGAAGAAGATAATCCTGCTCGAATTGTCTCGGGATTAGGAGGGACGCTAAATTTGTTATTAAGCATTTTCTATATTGCCCTTGTTGTCACAGCCCAAACAGTGATACTACAGTGGAACGTACTTGCACAGTTTACTCGTCCAGAAGACTTCTATATAGCATTAACATCTGTAATTATCTTTATTGTTCTTTTAACGATAGTTGCTGTATTCTTACCTATGACTCTTGGACTACGAAATCTTAAAACATTGGAGTATTAGTTCAATGAAAAAAATTCAGATAAAGACAGCCCGTAGAACCCAATTTATCAATTTGGATTCGTATGTAGCCAGAGCGGTTCAAGAATCGAATGTTCAAAATGGTATTGTTATTGTTTATGTTCCACACACTACCGCTGGAATTACTATTAATGAAAATGCTGACCCTGATGTGCTTTTTGATATCGAGCATGTACTTGATAAGGTTGTTCCATGGCATGGTGATTACCATCATTCAGAGGGAAATACATCTGCCCATGTAAAAGCGTCTTTAATGGGTTCTTCCGTGCAAGTTATTATCAACGAAGGTAAACTTGTTTTAGGAACATGGCAATCTATATTCCTCTGTGAATTTGATGGACCACGAACACGAGAAATTTTTATCAAAGTTATTTCTACTAACCCGTCATAGAACTACCTAAAAGATTGCTGTTCCTTTACCAAAGATTTGAGACAATTATCACAAATAGTATGAGTAATCATTGGTGCCTTCTCGCTATCAAAAATTTTGGCTTTGTTAATAACTTCATCTAATTCAAGCCATTGAGAATCAAATTCTACCTTCTTACACCATGAACACATCCGTATCACCTTTCGAACTCTTAATACTTTAGAATCAAGAATGCTCTTATAATTTTGGGGTTCTTTTCGGATTAAATGTGTAATAAAGGTAATTGTATTCGGCTCATTACATTGAATACTCATTGTCAAATATCTTTTGTATGTAGGTGAGTCACAACGAAAATCAATTTTTATTTTTTTATTGTTACGAGCCTGTTCCATCAAGTCTAAATATATTTGTTTTACCGTTATATCACTTATAAAATCAAAAAGATTCCTGCCTATAATCCGTTTAGATACTATTTCATCACCATTGTTCTCTCTTGCAAAAACATCCCATGCCTCATTAACAAATGTAATTCTATTGTTTTCATCAATTTTATAAACAATATCTTCCATACCTAAACATCCTTAAATACATTGATTTTTAGGCATAACGAGCAAAATTTTATTTAATAGTTGCATTATAGCACTTTTTCTTTGTAAAATTTAACTACAAAATTAAAAAGGCGGCATGGCCAAGTGGTAAGGCAGAAGCCTGCAAAGCTTCCATTCCCCGGTTCGAATCCGGGTGCCGCCTCCAAAATTTCCACTGTGGGCGAGTGGTGGAATAGGAATACACGACGGACTTAAAATCCGTTGGCCGTAAGGCCATGCGGGTTCGATTCCCGCCTCGCCCACTTTTACCTCCCTCAGAAATAACCAAAGCACTATAAATTGCCTATAGAAAATAAAGGAACGCATTAGATTTACATGTAAGTTAATGGATATTTTGTTTTTGTCTTGTACTATTCTTAATCGTTTTTGCATGTTAGTATCCCTAAAAAATAGAATAGAATTTCTAATAGTAATAGCTAAGTTTTTATAATCAAATGTGTTAGTTCATCTAAATATTGCTTTATCCGATATTTTATTGTAAAGAAAGGGTCAGTTGATGGCAGTATGTTTTTATAATACGTTAACAAGAACAGTCGAGCCTTTTGAACCTATAGAACCTCAAAAAGTGAAACTGTATACTTGTGGGCCCACAGTTTATAACTATGCACACATTGGCAATTTCCGTGCATACATATTTGAGGATTTACTGAAAAGATACCTCACGTTTCGGGGATACGATGTTTTCCATGTTATGAATATTACTGACGTCGAGGATAAACTTATTCGAACCTGTCGTGAAACGGGAAAATCCTTAAAAGAAATTACTGATTTTTATATTGAAGCCTTCTTTAAGGATTTAGAGACACTTCAGATTGAGAAAGCAGATGTTTATCCGAGAGCAACAGACCATATCCAAGAGATGGTTGAGATTATTAAAAAATTGAGAGAGAACGGACATACCTACGAGCATAATGGAAGTATCTATTTCCGTTTAAGCACATTTCCAGAATATGGCAAGTTAAGCCACATGAACATCGATGACTTAAAAGTAGGAGCAAGTGGTAGGGTTGATACTGATGAATATGAAATGGAAGACGCCCGTGATTTTGCCCTTTGGAAAGCCTGGGATGAAGATGATGGAGATGTCTATTGGGAAACGGAGTTAGGTAAAGGCAGGCCTGGATGGCATATCGAATGTTCTGCAATGAGCATGAAATATTTAGGAGAGAGTTTTGATATTCACTGTGGTGGTATAGATAATATGTTTCCACATCATGAAAATGAAATAGCCCAGTCTGAGTGTGCCACAGGTAAACCGTTCGTTAAATATTGGTTACACTGTGCCCATCTGGTTGTAGATGGTAAAAAAATGTCAAAATCGTTAGGCAACTTTTTTACATTAAGAGACCTGTTAGAACGAGGCTTAGACCCCATAGCCATACGTTGGGTATTACTTGCCACACATTATAGACAGCCTAATAACTTTACCTTCGAAACTGTGGAGTCTGCTGAAAATAGTCTCCGTCGCATTCGTGATTTTCGACTACGTCTAAATGAAATTCAGGGTGAAGGAGATGATTTATCTGAAGAATGTTCACAATGTGAAAAAATGTTTATAGAATCTCTTGATGATGATTTAAATATTTCGTCTGCCATTGCTTCTATTTTCGATTTTATCCGTGATGTTAATAAAAAAATAGATTTGAAGGAAGTCGGGGAACAAGGGGTTAAGAATGCAATTAGCCTATTAAATAGGCTAAATCAAGTGGTCGGTATTTTGAATCCAGAATTCGAAGAGGAAACTCCCCAGGAAATAATGGAAAAAGTATTACAACGTCAGCAGGCTCGTCGTGAAAAAAACTTTGCTCTGGCTGATACAATACGCAACCAACTATTAGAGCAGGGATGGGTTGTTGAAGATACACCCCATGGACCTCGCGTAAAACGAAAATAATGCTTCATTTAAAAAAGTTATTGGGAACTTTCATCTATTTTAAGTGTTTAATATTATAAAAGGTAAATAATAAAATGCGTTCCTTAGAGGATTGGGAATTGGTTGCGTTAGCAAAACAAGGAAATAATGAAGCATTTGATAATTTGATTCAGAGGTATAAGAATCAAATTTATACCCTTTGTTTCTATCTCACCCGAGATACTCACAATGCCGAAGATTTAGTGCAGGAAACATTTATTCGTATTTATAAAAACATAAATAGAATTGACCCCAAAGCACAATTTAAAACTTTTATTTTTACAATTGCCCGAAATCTTGCATTAAATCAATTAAGAAATGACCAGAGGAAAAAGAATTTCTTAGTACGGCTTTTTGAACGTTGGAACTATAACCATAAAGAAAAAAATAATTCTCCTTCATCACTAACATATAGTGAAAGTAAAGAATTGATAGACATAGTTCAGGAATGTATGTTGGAGTTATCACCAGAATATAAAGAAATATTATTACTTCGTGAAACACAGGGATTAGATTATGAAAGTATTGCAGAAGTGCTTGGTTGTAGGATAGGCACTGTACGAAGTCGTTTGGCTCGTGCAAGAGCAGAATTAAGAAAAAAAATAAAAGAAAAAGGTGTATTGATAAAATGAGACATTTTACAGACGAAGAAATTTCTGAATTAATTGATGGCCTTATTGTCTTAAATGATAATCAAAGGGAACATTTACATCAATGCGGTGAATGTTCGGAAAAATTAGCTGAGTATCGTAAAATATCGACTACACTTCAAGATCTTCCTATTGTTCCAATTTCTGATGAGGTTTCAAAAAAGATTAGCCAAGAGGTTAAGACATTAACTAAATTTTCACAAACTAATTTCATTCCCGTGTTAACATTAAATTACAAGCCAATCCTTTTGTATACGGTAACCATTTCTCTATTTATTATCGGCGTTATAATTGGCTATCAATACAATACCATTTTTAACAAGACAGATGTATTAAAAACAGATAAAGTAACACAGGTAGCCGACAATAGTGAATTAAGTTCACCACAAATAGAAATGATAAAGGCAGAAGAAATTCCTATTAATGAAGAGGACGTATTGACATCTCTGAGCGATGAATACATACAAACTGAGTATGTTGGAGAAGAACTACATTCAGTTACAATTTCGGATTTGGTATTATCGCTCGCAGATGCGACGGGTGAATTTGATATATCTATGTAAGATAAAAAAACTATAACTATACGGAGAATAACGTATGAAAAAGTATATGATTACCTTAACCTTTATTGCGATACTTTTCTTTTTAAATCAAACACTAACCGCACAGCCAGGGCCTATGGAACCTGCTCCCCAAGGTCCACCGCCTAATTTTCCACCTGATGAAAGAGGTCATTTCCCCGGACCGGGATATATAAACCCGCCTCCACTTGGAGAGGATGTCCCTGCTAAAGAAATGTTAGAACAAATAGTTCTTGCCAAAATTGCTAAGCAATTAAGACTTAATAATGAGCAAACGGTCATTTTAGTAAGAAAGTATGAAGAGCAACGGGATATTTTAGCGGAGATGACTAAAAAAAGAAATGACCTTGCAAATGAGATTAGAAAATCTATACGAGAAAAATCGGGAAATTTGGAAGAAAAATTTAATACATTAGTAAAGTTAGACAAAGAAATTCAAGAGCAGAAATACAAGTTGGTGGAAAATTTATCATTAGATTTACCTCTGGAATCAAAGATACAGCTATACCTTCTTTTCTCTGACTTCGAAAATGAAATAAAACGGTTTTTGAAAAAGGCATACGAATGGAAACAAGAGCGTATGCCCTATGATAATCAAAGGCCTGCCCAATTAAGAAGAGGTAGAGAACAACCTCCTCCATCACCTAAGATGCCAGAATCACAATAAAATAATAGGAACGATATACTACTATCGGCCGTGACGAACTTCATCAAGATTGGTATCTTTTATTACATTATGGTTTCTCGGAGGTAAGTAAAAATCGTGAGGAGTTGGTGTAGGATAATTATTATCGAAACAAGCAGTACAAAAACGCTCTTTATCACTAAATGTTGCTTCAAGCATTGCGGGTATTGTTAAATACGCTAACGTATCAACCCCTAAATACTGCCTTATTTTTTCAACGTCTATTTCTTGATCCTTCTTGATCATTTTATATGCAATTAGTTTTTCCCTAACAGGTGTGTCAATTCCATAATAACATGAGTTGATAATAGGCGGTGATGCCACACGGTAGTGAATCTCTTTTACTTTACAACGTCGCAACATTTTTATTATCTTTCGTGCCGTTGTCCCACGGACAATACTATCATCTACAAGGACTATTCTTTTCCCTTTGACAGTATCCCGAGATGGATTTAATTTTATTTTTACTCCGAAATCACGCATTTTTTGGTCTGGCTCAATAAACGTGCGCCCTACATAATGGTTACGAATAAATCCCATATCAAAAGGTAAACCAGATTCATGTGCATAACCCAGCGCTGCAGGGTTCGACGAATCTGGAACTGCCATAACAAAATCCGCTTCAACAGGAGCAATTCGGGCAAGTGCTCTCCCAAATTCTTTTCGAATTAAATCAACACTTTTTCCAAAAATAAAACTATCTGGTCTTGCCACATAAATATATTCAAAAATACATTGTTTGGGGACTACTTTTTTGAAGGGGAAAACACTTTTTATCTCTTTATCTTTTATATGTACCACTTCGCCTGGTTCTATCTCACGTAACCATTTCGCTCCAACCAAATCCAAAGCACATGTTTCACTGGCAAAAACATATCCCCTTCCTTTTTTACCCAGCCATAATGGACGAAAACCAAATGGGTCACGAGCTGCTATCATTTCGTTGTGGTTCATAATAAGGACAGAAAATGCTCCTTTTACCTTTTTTAAGGCATCAATAACTGCATCTAAGAAAGTATCTGCATTGGAACGGGCTATTAAATGAATTATTACTTCTGTATCCGACGTAGATTGAAAAATAGCACCTTTCTGTTCTAAGTCGTGACGCAAGTATGCACCATTGACAAGATTTCCGTTATGACATACTGCGACAGAACCGTGAATATAATTCACTAAAAAGGGCTGGACATTCCGTAAATTACTTGTGCCAAAAGTAGAATATCTAACGTGACCTATACCCATAAAACCCTGGACACGAGCAAGCTTATGTGCGGGAAATACATCATTTACCAGACCTACTCCACGATGTGCTGTTAATGTTGTCCCATCAGAACAAACAATACCTGCACCCTCTTGTCCACGATGTTGTAAGGCGTATAAACCTAAATAAATCCAATTGGGTGCAGATTTATGATTATAAATTCCAAAAACACCACATTCTTCGCGAATTTTATCAAGTTCGAGCATACGTCCCTTTTCTACTGTTTTATGTTAATTTTAATCTAAAGACTTACCTGTTAATCGTGTGAATGCTTCAAGATATTTCTCCCTGGTTTTTGCCACAATATCTGGTGGCAACGGTGGTGGAGGAGAATTCTTATCCCAATTCACCGATTCCAAGTAGTCCCTAATAAACTGTTTATCGAAACTGGGTTGACTTTTCCCAGGTTCATACTGGTCTGCTGGCCAAAATCTCGATGAGTCTGGTGTCAAAATTTCATCTGCTAATACTAATTTTCCGTCTAATAGTCCAAATTCAAATTTGGTATCACACAAAATAATACCTTTTGTAATTGCATATTCATTGGCTCTTTTATAAATTTGAATTGCTACTTTCTCCGCTTTTCGATTCAGTTCCTCTCCAATCATTTTTCCTGCTTCTTGAGGTGATATATTAATATCATGTCCTTCTTCTGCTTTTGTACTCGGTGTATAAATAGGTTCTGGCAATTTACTCGCTTCTACAAGCCCTGATGGTAGGGGAATTCCACAAACGGTTCCTTTTGCTTTATATTCTTTTAATCCACTTCCTGCTAAATATCCGCGAACGATAAACTCCACAGGGAGCATTTGGCATTTTCGTACATACATAGAACGGTCTTTAAATATCTCTGGATATTTTTGAAATTCTGGTGGAAAATCTTCTAATCGCGATGAAATTAGGTGGTTGGACACAATATCTTTCATCATTTCAAACCAGAATAATGATAACTGCGTCAAAATTTTTCCTTTATCAGGTATTGGTGTAGGATTAACCCAGTCAAACGCTGAAATTCTATCTGTTGCAACAAGAAGAAGTTTGTCCCCTAAATCGTAAATATCTCTAACTTTTCCTCTTCTTGTGGGTGGCTGTCCATTTAAGTTTGTTTCTGATAATGCTGTCATTGGTATTCCTTTCATTATTAAGATGTTATTTATTGAAAAAATGGATTAGATAAGGTTTATTTATTTCTAATACCTCATTTAAAAGATTTCTACAACCAACGGCGTCTGGCATAAGAGGATGACTTAGTAGTGCTTGGAATGCTAATTCCTTATCACCTTTTACTGCGGAATGTACTGTTAAGGTTTCGTAAGCCTTGATTAATTGCATAAGACCACGAATAGAAGGTTCTGGAGCAGATTGTGGAATAGGATGTGCTCCATCTTTATCAATAATTGCAGATACTTCGACGGATACATCATCATCAAAAGTAGGAATTGCTCCATTATTCTTACAACAAACGATTTGACGAGATTTTGAATCCGTTTCAATTGCATCCATTACCATGAGTGCCGCAGTTGAATAATGTGCACCACCTCGTTTACTTAATTCTTCTGGCTTTTCTTTCAAGTTGGGATTGGAATATTTTTCAAAAAGCTTCTGCTCAATCTCTAAAACTTCCTCTCCTCTCGTTTTTTCTTTACTCTTTAATTTATTCAACACAGATTCTGTTGAATAATAATATTGTAAGTAATAATTGCAAAACATATTCAGACTTCTCATAGCTTCTAACATATTGTTTCGTGTTGGCTCATCTTCCCACTCTTCTTCGGCATGCTCCCAAAATGTTCGGAGGACTTCATCAGTAATATCAATTCCTTGTCTCTTAAATTTACGAACCCATGAGAGATGATTTAATCCCACATAATCTAATTCTATATCTTCAGGACTCCCTCCTAAATGTTTAACAATTTGCATAATTATTCCAATAGGCACATTGCAAAGTCCTATTGTCCGTATCTTACTGTATTTAATAACAGCCTCTGTATTAATTCCAGCAGGGTTTGTAAAATTGATTAAAAAAGCATTCGGACATAACACTTCCATTTTATGTGCAATTTCAAGGATCACAGGGATGGTTCTTAATGCACATGCAAATCCACCTATGCCCGTTGTTTCCTGCCCAATAATTCCATATTTCAGCCCCAATCGTTCATCATTTATTCGTGCCTGCATTTGTCCAACACGGATTTGGGTTAGCACATAGCGAGCATCTTTTATAGCCTCGTCTATTTCTAATGTCTTATACAATCTACACTTCGTTCCGTATTTT
>JAIWNQ010000077.1 GCA_020216745.1 Candidatus Hydrogenedens sp. | reverse complement strand
TTTGCCATTCGCTCTGAAAAAAAATGGTTTATACTTAACCTCTCTTCATTTTGGTCCATCAACCATATTTCGTCAAATAATAGTTTTTCTTTTCTTGCAAAAATTCCATCAACTAATTCTGGAGTGTATGAACTACCACCACCTATTACTGCTAATTTCATTATAATGTCCTTTATGAAATTATATTTACATTTGTGGAAATATAATTGCCCAATTTAGATAGAAATTTAAGATTTAGCATATAATATCTAATATGATAGTTCATTTTAAAATATCGTCATACAACATAAAAAGATATGGAAGATAGTAGGTGAATGACTAAACCAGATATTTTCCCTGTATTTCAATGGGAACCTTCGGATATTATTAGCGTGCTATTATTAGGGTTTCTGTTCTTTTGGGGGTTATATATGTTATATCAAAAATGGGCACGGAAAGTGGAGGTTCCCTTATGGATCGATTTGATTTCTTTAATAATAATGTTTGTAATTCTTGGTATTGAAATACTTCAATTTAGGGATTGGATGAAAGAATATACTCTTCTATATATTCTTTCCTCTTTAGGATTATTTGTATCTGCCACTGCTTTATATGCCCAGAGTTTTATCTCATTGGTGACGACGATCTTCTTAAGCATTATTCAGCCAGGGGAAGAATCTTCTCCAGACATACCACGATTTGGTCCTGCTGAAATATTAGAGCACGAAAAAGACTATGAAGGGGCACTAAATGAGTATTTAGTATTAGCGAGAATTTATCCCTATCATCCATCCGTTCATATAAGAATTGCTAACATGTATCTTAAACTAAATCAACCAAGAGAATCTATGGATTGGTTAAAAAAATCATTAAAATATTTGAAAAAAGATGAGGATGTATATTTAATTGTTGCTCGATATTGTGACATCGCCCATGATTTAGGTGAATTATCATTAGAAAGTGAGATGATTGACTATTACCTTTCTAAATATCCAAATTCCGTATATTCTAAATCCTTAACTGCACGGAAAAGGCAAATAAAGGAAAAGAAAACCAGAGAAAAAGATTCTCTCCTTATTTCGCTGGAAAAAGAACCATTAGATATAACCCAAGATGATATAAATCAAAAAGGATTAGACCTAAAAAAAGGTATACAATTAGAAAAAACTATTGAGGACAGCAGTAGTAATAATCTAAATAATAAGTCTCACAATGAACCACAAAAATCAGCACAAAAGAGATCTTCCTTCTCTGAATTAGAGCCGTTGTAAATTTTTATAGCGTGCAGTATTCCCAACGCTTTTTAATTGGTTAATAATGAACTCTCATTGTTTTTTGGAATCGTTGCTATCGTTAACCCACTATAACCCAATTGTAAAGCAAGGTCAAATATTTTTACTGTGGTTCGAAATGGGACTTCTGCATCTGATTCTAAAACTAATGAAGGAGGGGGATTTTTTGCTTTTAATTCCTTCAAACGTGATTCCAATTCTTCAAGTGTTACAGATTTAGGCTCTTTTGTTTCCCCCTCGGATATATATATAACTCCTTTTGAATCTACAATAATTCGACATAATTGGACATCCTCCACAGCATTACTTGACTTTGCTTCTGGTAATTGAAGAGAAATGCCTAAATGTGGATTAAACGTAGTTGTGATAATAAGAAATATTAGCAGAAGAAACATCACATCTATGAGAGAAGTGATATTAATTAGGGGGAAGTCTTTCTTTATAGGTTTACCAAATGGACCATCATGTATCACTGGCTGGATTCCTTACGAATGAAAACAAATATAACAAATAAGCCGAATGAAAATCAATAATAAATATTTATTTAATAAAAAATAAATTTTTTTGTTTTTATTTAAAATTTTTGGCAAAAAATATACATTTTGAGGTAAAATATAATTGAAAGATGATAAAGGAAAAAAATAAAACAACGAAGAGGTAAAAATGAAGACAGTAAGAGTTTGTGTAGCAGATGACAATAAAGATGAAGTAACAATCCTTTGTGAAAGTCTAAAACTAAACAATTATGAAGCGATTCCAGCCTTTTGTGGTATGGAGGCACTGGAATTATGTAGAAGTGGCAAGGTTGATTTGCTCCTTCTTGACATAGGACTTCCTGATATTGATGGAATTGAGGTGTGCAAACGATTAAAAGAAGATCCGACAACGAAAAATATTCCTATTATATTTATCACTGCAAAAGGCTCTATACAGGATGTAGCGTTAGGGCATGAGTTAGGGGCAGTTGATTATATTGCTAAGCCATATAACTTACCTATGGTGCTTGTTGCGGTAGAAATGGCTTTGCGAACGACACATATATCAGCATATATCAATAGCCCATCAGAATTTTGGATTGACCCCGTTTATACTGACCCCATTACAGGACTTAAAAATTACCGTTATCTTGCAGAACGGTTGGAGGAAGAAATAGCACGAATTGACAGACACAAGCTCCCATTAAGCTGTCTAATGATGGATTTCATTGATTATAATCTAAATGGAGAAGAATCAAATAAGATAGATATAACAGAACAAGAATCATTTCTGATGGATGTCGCTTTAACCCTAAAACAAAATTCCCGAACTTCCGATATTCTATCTCGATACGAAGGTTCAAAATTCGTTATTGTATTACCACATCAACCCCTTGATAATGCGATAAAATATGCGTTAAAAATCTCAAAAAAACTTGAAGAAAACTTATTTGAAGAAGAAGATAGAGTTTCATTACAACCTAAATTTGGTATTGTTAGTTGCCACGAAAAATTAGTTTCATCTGGAGAAGAACTGTTGGGCATCGCCGTAAAAAATCTGTTACGTGCGTTTACAAGACCCAATATCATTATTGTAGGTAAAGACCTATCTGATAAAAAAGAAGTATATTACTAAGAAATCGTGTACTTACCTATTCTTGTTCTATTTTTATTTTTTACCTTCTCTATTTTCACCAAAACTTAATTGTTAGCTATCTTACAATTGAAATTTCATTTCTATTTAATCTAAATTATTTTTCAAAAAAATAAAACCAATTAAAACAAATAAAAGTCTTTCTAATATATATCATAATCAAAGGAAGGGTTAATTTAAATGAAAAAAAATTACCATCTTTTTACTAAGACTCTTTTATTAATTTTATTTTTCTGTATTTTGTTTCATTTTTCAGTAGAGGCTAAAACTCCACGTATTTTAATGGTAGGTGATAGTTGGGCATGGTTTATGTATTTGAACCGTTCATTAAGAGATGCCTTACAGGATTCGGGTTTAGGTGAATATGAAGAGATAGGACTATATACAACAGTTCCTGGTAGTGAAGTATCACAGTGGACAAATCCGAAGTGGCTTGACCAAGTTCGTAGAGAATTGGAACATTATCCTACTATTGACATTATTCATCTAAGCATTGGTGGCAATGATTTTCTGAACAATTGGCGAATAGATATGCCACCCGAGGCAAAAGAATCTCTTTTTCAACAAATTGTAAAGGATACGGAGACTGTTATCAGGGCATTATTAGATATGAAACCAAACCTTCGAGTAGCTCTGGTTGAATATGATTACATTAATAAAGGTAGAGGTAAAGCTCGGTGTCAAGAACTAAACATGGCGGGTGCTGAGTTGTCGCGGAGGCGGATGGAACTCTGTAAGAAAATAGAGAGATGCCGTCATATTCAGACATACGGATTAATGCAGTATTATTTTGGGGTAGAAGATGATATTCTTCCTAAAACAGTTCCTCTTCCGGGTCAATACCCGGACTACCAACCATTCCCTGGCGGAAATCCGGATTTTTGCAATGACAAGGATGCTATGATGGACAATGTTCATTTAAGTGGAGAGGGGTATTATTATTTGGCAAAGTACTGCGTTGATGTTGTCTACAAAGATTGGCTATTAAATCCTCTTCCCTCACAAAATAATATTGGAAAAAAGTAATATTAAAGAGTTCAATTAAAATATTATTATAAAATTATCTTAATTTCTTTCAATTTTATACGTTAGAAAATTGTTCAGTCGTTTAAAAAGGTGATTAGTTTGCGTTATTTTGAGAATGGTCCTGGTGCATATTTATCCTCACCGTTTGTGTCTGGATGATAACTACCACCAGGATGATTGAAAAATTGTATAGCCCGTAATAATTCGTCCAGTTGAATCTTCCAATTTTGAGGATTGTAATCCGATTTATGTGGTGGGCAATTTCTACTCCCTCCGTAGGGTCCATACCCATCCTCTGTCCCTTGTTCACAATGATATTCACGAGCATTAAATAATTGCACAACTCTCAGCAATTCTGACATGTTAATAGTCCAATCTTTGCTTGTATCAGCGGTATGGTAATTAGAATTATTTTTTATGGTTATTTTTCCAGAAGATATACTTACATCTTGTGGTAGTGCTTTCCCATCTGCCCCACTTGCGGTAATAGTCGCAATAGAAATCTGATTATTTTCCTGTAAAGGTTCTGTTATTTGTAAAACAACATGTGCAAGTACACCGTCGGGAATAGATTCCGTCCCTCCAAAAACTGCAAAGTTAAGTTGCTGTCCTGTTTTTTGAATCATTATTTTTTTACCTTTATTTGTAACCTCTGTGGAGGGTTCAGCTTCCAAAAAATATAAATTTGGATTATCAATATTCCACTGTATAACAAGTGTACTTATATTTGATGAATTATTATTCCATTGAATGGGTATCTTAAATACACATGGGCTTGGAACTTGAATATCAGAAATGGTTAAGATTCCTTCCGCAAACGAACAATTTAAAATAAACATAAATATTGTAAATACTAACCATATACATAATTTTTTTTGCATGTCATTTTCCTTTTTCTATCCTTTTTGTATAAGATAATAATACCCTAAAAAAACTTAATAAAATCAAATAGGAAACAGAAATTTTATTCTGATTATGCGTGAGCGATTAGATGTTCTTTTGCAAAAGCGGTTAAATCTAACACGAGCACAAATTCAATCCCTAATTCGTTCTGGTAAAGTCTTTGACAAGAATGGCACCTGTTTAGATAAACCAGGCACGAAAGTTCCAGAAAACATTGAACTTAAAGTTATTCAAGATAATCGTTTTGTAAGTCGAGGGGGTGTTAAATTAGAGCATGCATTAAAACATTTTAATATAAATGTTGACTCTGTTGTAGCCATTGACATCGGTGCATCAACAGGTGGATTTACAGATTGTTTATTACAGTATGGAGCAAAAAAAGTTTATGCGGTCGATGTGGGATATGGTCAATTAGCATGGGCTATAAGAAATAATCCCCGTGTTGTGGTTATGGAGCGTTGTAATATACGATTATTAAAACCTGAACAATTACCAGAAAAACCCAACTTTTTCACCATTGATTGCTCTTTTATCTCATTAACATTGATTCTTCCCAAAGTTATTTTATTAGTAGATAGACCATCAAAAGGGGTAATATTAATTAAACCTCAGTTTGAGGTTGGTCGTGAATATGTTGAAAAAGGTGGAGTGGTTAAAAACACCGAGATTATAATGAAAGCGGTAGATAAAGTATTATTAGAAGCTAAAAATTTAGGATTTGAAGTTCTTGGTTTAGTTCCTTCACCAATAAAAGGACCTGCAGGGAATCAAGAGTTTCTTGCATACCTTGCCTTGAACAAGGATAAAACATTAGAAAAAGGGTAAGTAATGTTAGAATCGCTTTATATTAAAGATTTTGCTTTAATTGACAAGCTGGAAATACAGTTTTCCGATGGATTAAATATCCTTACAGGTGAGACGGGTGCAGGAAAATCTATTATTGTAGAGGCTCTTCAAATGGCATTGGGAGAACGGGCTTCTATAGATGTAATTCGGTCTGGGGCTGATAAAGCCAGAGTGGATGCGGTGTTCCATATATCAACGGTTCCTAATTCTGTGAAAGTTATTTTAGAGGAATATGAAATTGAGTTAGATGATGACCGACTTATCCTCTCCCGTGTTATTTCATCTGATGGTAGAAGCAAAGCATGGCTTTCAGGACGTCCTGTGCCAGTAAATGTTCTTTTAAATTTGGGCAATGAGCTTGTTGATTTTCATGGGCAACATGAGCACCAGTCTGTGTTAAAACCCATCTGCCAATTAGAACTTCTTGATTCGTATGCGGACGCACTTACCATTTCTGAATCGGTAAAAAAGAAATACAATCAAATTAAAAAAATAGAGGATGAGATAAGAACAATAGAAGAACTCCAAAAAAGGCAGAACCGTGAAATCGAATTGTTAAAACATGAATTAAATGAAATTGAACAAGTAAATCCGACAATAGGAGAGGACGAGGAACTAAAGGACCGACTTGCCTATGTTACAAATTTGGAAAATATACGGAAAAGTGCAAGGGAAGTTGTAGAACTCTTAACTGGCTCTGAAATAAGTATTTTAACCTTTCTGAATAGAGTCCAAATGATGGTAGGAGAATTAAAGAAACATGACTCCTCTTTCGAATCGTATTACAACCAATTGGAAGAAATTCAATGTGAATTAAATGAATTAAACCGTGAATGTGAACGATGCACTAACCTTGTGGAAATCAGTGACGAAGAGATAGAACAACTAAACCAACGATTAAATCAAATAAACCGATTAAAACGAAAATATGGGAATAGTATAGAAGAAGTGCTTGAATATGCAAAAAAAGCACGTTCAACTCTCGAAGCCGTATTGAATAGTGAAGAAAAATTAGAAGAATTAAAACAAACAACCAACGTGCTTTATGAGGATATTACCCGTGAAGCAGAAATACTATCAAAGCGTAGGCGCGAAGGAGCAGAAATCTTATCTACAGAAGTAACACGTTTACTAAAAGATTTAGGAATGAAGGAGGCGGTATTTCGGGTAAAAATAGAGCCTTGTCCCCTAAATCAACATGGCATTGAACAAATTGAGTTTTTATTAACGCCGAATTTAGGTGAGAATGAGAAAGTCCTAAGACAAATTGCCTCTGGCGGTGAAATATCACGAATAATGCTTGCATTAAAAACAGTATTAACAAATGTTGACCAGGTCCCAACGTTAATTTTTGATGAAATAGATGCTGGGGTTGGAGGCATTGTCGCACGAAGTGTAGCACATCAACTTGCAGAATTAGCGAAACATCACCAAGTTATCGTTATTACACATCTACCACAAATAGCGGTAATGGGAAAAACACATTTCCAAATATTAAAAGAGATAGAAAATGAAAGAACAGTTACGAAAATGAAATTACTGCAAAAAGAAGATAGAATTAAAGAAATTGCGAGAATGTTAGATGGTTCTGTCTCGGAAATAAGTTTGAAACATGCAAATGAACTCTTAAAAGAAATGCAAAAGAAAGGAGT
This sequence comes from Candidatus Hydrogenedens sp., assembly GCA_020216745.1. Lineage (GTDB taxonomy): Bacteria > Hydrogenedentota > Hydrogenedentia > Hydrogenedentales > Hydrogenedentaceae > Hydrogenedens. Next base: position 2,673 of record JAIWNQ010000077.1, on the reverse strand, counting down.
AAAATCGAATGGATAGACCCAAGATAAAGATAGGCGTTATGGGCTCAGCTGGGGGTGTTATTTCCCCAGAAATAGCTCAAAAATGTAGAATTTTAGGTGAGACTATTGCAGAGCTGGACTGTGTTATTCTTACAGGTGGTTGTCCTGGATTACCTCACGAAGCAGTTAAAGGATGTAAATCAAAAGGAGGCTTAACCATTGGTGTATCTCCTGCCCTTAGTGAATATGAACATATCCATGTCTATGGTAGTCCATTAGATAATATTGACGTTATGATTTACACAGGTTCTGGTTTGATGGGGCGTGAGGTTATAGGTGTTCGTAGTTGCGATATTATTATTATCGTAGGAGGCCGTTCTGGAACGTTGGGCGAATTTGCTATTGCTTATGATGAGGGACGTCCTATTGGGGTTTTGATGGGGACTGGAGGTGTAGCAGACCATATTGATGATATACTTCCAATCATCGAAAAAAAGACAGGGGCAAATATAATATTTGATAGCAATCCCAAACGCCTGGTTCAACGATGTGTTGAATGGTTTAAATCTCATCCACCCATAATTCGAAATAGGGAGGCAACTTCATGAAAATAACCTCATACGGAGCAGCAGAAGAAGTTACAGGAAGTAAACATCTCCTTGAAATTGATGGGACAAAAATTTTATTAGACTGCGGTTTATTTCAAGGAAGACGGATGGAAGCGGACCAAAAGAACCGACAGAATTCATTAGATATTAATAAAATAAATTGTATTGTTTTAAGTCATGCTCATATCGACCATAGTGGGTTACTGCCTTATTTTGGGAAAAAGAACTATAAGGGACCCATTTATTCTACCCCTGCAACCCGAGATTTATGTTCAATCATGCTTATGGATAGTGCTCATATACAACAAAAAGATGCCCAGTGGTTATCGAAGAAAAATATGACTTTTATACCACCGTTGTATAGCTCTGATGACGTTCACGAAATTATGAGACGTTTTGTATCCATCCCTTATGAAATGCGTCTTCAGATTGCAAACGATATATTTTTAACATTCCATGATGCTGGGCATGTACTTGGCTCTGCTATGGTCGAGTTGGAATATCGTGAATTTGGAAAGTGGAAACGGCTTATCTTTTCAGGGGACATAGGACGTAAAAATATGCCGATTCTTGCAGACCCTTGGGAACCTAAGCCTTGTGATACCCTGATTATGGAATCCACGTATGGTGACCGAGACCATGGTAATATGGAACAGATGGACGCTAAATTAGAAGAGATTATTAAAGAAACAGTCCATCAAGGAGGAAAAATAATTGTCCCCAGCTTTGCATTAGAACGAACTCAAGAATTTATCTATGCATTACATCGATTAGAAACTCAAAATAGAATCCCAGATATACCCGTGTTTGTGGATAGTCCACTTGCGGTAGATATTACAGAAGTGTTTCGCCTTCACATGGAATCATTTGACGAAGACTTCAAACAACAATTGCGAAATGCAGGGAATCCATTTGATTTGAAACGGATACGATATATTCGTTCACAAACAGAATCAATGGAACTAAACACTCTGAAAGGTCCTGCCATTATTATATCTGCCTCTGGTATGTGTGAATATGGCCGTATTCTACACCACTTGCGAAACAATATATCTGACCCTAAAAATACAATTTTAATTATTGGTTTTCAAGCAGAATATACCTTAGGACGAAAAATCGTGGAAAAAGAACCACGAGTTCGAATTTTAGGCGTAATGGTGGAACTTAAAGCACAGGTTAAAATAATGAATGAATTTAGTGCACACGCTGGTAGGTCGGAACTTATTGATTTCGGTGCACACTATGCAAATACGGATACAAACATATTTTTAGTACATGGTGAACCGAAGGCAATGCAAGCTCTTTATTCTGCTTTGAAAGAAAAAGGCGTTAACAATCTTTCTATATTAAAATACCGTCAACCCGTTGACATTTAACAACTCTATCCAAACAGTCTATCTATTATAGCCACTATGTCTTGTAATATAAATAGAGCTGAGGAAAACTTATTTGCATCTTGGGTCTTAACCCCTTCTCTCGATAAGGTATTATTGTAGTTAATCCATGCTTTAGGAGAATTAGAAATAGCGTTTGGACTGTTGTTACTTTCTTATAGATATAGCTACTTAATTCTTTTTAGAGATTTTATGTTTCGTTTAGATTTATGAGTAGGCAAATTGTCTTTTGTATTTTAGAATAAAAAAGTGGCATAATATTGCCAATTTTATTCTGTTTTATTTATTAACTTACTAAAAAGAACCCTATCAAGAAGGAGAGAATCCATGTCAACGATAAAAGGAAATTTACTTGTAGCCCAAGGAGGCGGACCAACTGCGGTTATTAATCAAAGTTTAGTTGGGATTATCACAGAAGCAAGAAAATATCCACAAATTACTCGCATTTTTGGTGCAAAGCATGGGGTAAAAGGGATTGTTAAAGAAAATTTATTGGACTTGACAGAAATTTCCTCCCATCATTTAGAAGCGATTGCTCAAACTCCATCTTCAGCACTCTTATCAACACGGGATAAACCTGATAAAGAGTACTGTAAAAAAATATTTGAAGTTTTCAAAAAATATAACATCCGTTATTTCTGTTATATTGGGGGAAATGATAGTTCTGAAGCATGTCGAATTATTAACGAATC
>JAIWNQ010000076.1 GCA_020216745.1 Candidatus Hydrogenedens sp. | reverse complement strand
AGCATCTGAAGAAAATTATCAGCTACGATTAATCCATGTTCCTAAAACAATAGATAATGATTTAGTAGAAAATGACCATTGCCCTGGATTTCCCTCCGCAGCGAAATATGTGGCACAAGCATTTGCAGGCATTAATTTAGATAACAAAGCTTTGCCAGGGATTCATATTGTCATTGTTATGGGGCGTCATTCAGGCTTCCTGACAGCCTCTTCTGTTTATGCAAAGAAATACGCTGATGATGGACCCCATCTAATTTATTTACCAGAACGGGTATTTGACCTGAAAAAGTTATTTGAAGATGTAAAAGAAGTATATAACCGCTTAGGCCGTTGTATCATTGCTATGTCAGAAGGGGTTCGTGATAAAGATGGAAAAACATTTACTGAAAAATTTACAAAAGGTGAAGTGGATGATTTTGGGCATAAACAACTATCTGGAACAGGTGCATTGGGTGATAGCGTTGTTGTATACCTTCAAGAAAGATTTGCTGAATTAGGAATTAAAAAGTTGAGAGCACGTGCAGATACGTTAGGTTATCCACAGCGGAGTTTCTTAGGGTGTGTCAGCGAGGTTGACCAAAAAGAAGCCCGCGAAGTTGGTGAAAAAGCAGTTCAATTTTCAGCGGGACAAAATTTAACAGGTTCTATCTCTATACAACGTATAGCTGATTATGCGGTTTGTTATGAATTAAAGCCATTAGAAGCCATTGCAAATAAAACAAAGTATATGAGCGATGAGTATATCAATGAAAAGGGCAATGGAATAACACGTGCATATATTGACTATCTTCGTCCCCTTATTGGACCGTTACCAGTATGTGAACAGTTAAATGCTCCTGAGGTAGATATTAATAAATTATAATAATATATTTGAAAAACTTCACAATATTGGCTATAATTAATAGCATTCTATAGATGTAATAGTGTGTTATTTTTCCGAAACTCCAAATGGGAGAATTGAAGGTGGACAATTTAACGGAACAGTTTTTTAGTTCATTCTCACAATATAACCTTGAAAGTAATGAGATATTCCTAAAATGGCCATCCCCAACCTTTACAGAATTAAAGATGAGTGTGGCGGGTGTTCAAGTAGGCAAAAGTATAGTTTTCATTTTACCAGTAAATCCAAAATTTCAAGATAACCTTGGCTTTTTTCACCCAGGGTATATATCTGAGGCATTAAATGAAGCATTTTACTGTTTTGCTTACTCTGTTGCAAAAAGGCCATGTATTCCAATTCACACTGAATTTTCATTAATTAATCCTGTACCTGCAAATTCACCAGCACTTACTATTGAAATATCGGTATCGGGTAAAAGTCGGAAAGTATTATTTTTAAGTGGCAAAGTTTATAATTACAGGGAGAAGGTTCACGCCATTGCCTCAGCAATGATAACACCCTATTCTCCACCTTCCACACAAAATGTTGAATAAAGAAAAACGAAAAACATAAATAAATAATAAGTCATGAAATCACCTTTTAATAAAATAATATTATTACTTTTCATCGTATCAGTCAATGTTATCTCAGCTTTTACTGATGATAAAATAACACCTCTGAATCGGGCTCATTCCCACAATGATTACCTTCGAAAACAACCACTATTCGAAGCATTAAATAACGGATTCTGTAGTGTAGAGGCAGATATACATTTAGTCAATGGTGACCTGTTAGTTGCTCATGACTTGGACAAATGCACTGCTGAACGTAACTTACAAGACATGTACTTAAAACCATTATTTGAACTCGTGGAAAAGAATCAAGGATATGTGTATTCGACGGCTTCAGATTTCTGGTTGCTTATTGATTTTAAAGGTCAGCCTGACGAAACATATTTGGTGTTAAAAGAACAATTAAAGCCATATAAATCTTACTTAACAAGGATAGAGAATGGTAAAAAAATAAAGGGTGCGGTGACAATTGTTATTTCTGGTGCTGTTCCACGCGAAGCAATCATAAAAGACGAAAATAGATACGTATTTATTGATGGTAGAGTTGGAGATTTAGAAAAGAACCCATCTGTTGATATTATTCCATGGATTAGTCATTCATGGTTTGAAATATTTAGCTGGTTAGGTATCGGTGAAATGCCTGAAAAAGAACGGGCAAAACTTAAAGAGATCGTTTCTAAAGCACACCAACAAGGCAGAAAAATTCGTTTTTGGGGAGCACCTCAAACTGAAGCATGTTGGGACATTTTATATAATGAAGGTGTTGACTTTCTAAATACAGATTTTCCAAATAGGTTATCTGAGTTCCTAAAAAATAAGATGAAATAAAAATAAATGAAAGGCTCGACATATGCCGGAACTAAAAGTGGCTTTCGTCGGCTTGGGGAATATTTGTAGGGAACGGCATATCCCCGGATTAAGGCAAATCCCTGATATAACATTTATGGGTGTTGTCAATCGAACAGAACAATCTACAAAACGTGTAGCAAAGGAATTCAACATCCCCAAAACGTATTCTTGCTGGGAAGAATTAGTTCAAGATAAAGAGGTAGATATTGTTTGGATTGGGACCTGGCCCTATTTACATGCCCCAGTTAGTATATCTGCATTAAAGGCAGGGAAACATGTGTTTTGTCAAGCACGGATGGCTATGAATTTATTTGAAGCAAAACAGATGTACGAAACAGCATGTAGAACTGGGAAAGTTGCTGGGCTTTGTCCTGTCCCATTTGGTTTATCTTATGACAAAACAATTGCGCGACTCAGAAGAGAAGGCACGTTAGGCGATATTCATTTAATCCGTATTACCAGCCTTTGTGATTTCAATCTTGACCCAAACAAATCTGTTCATTGGCGGAAAGATCATCGATTATCAGGGCAAAATGTACTTACTTTAGGAATGTATATTGAATTAATTCACCGATGGTTTGGCTGGACAAAAAGTGTTTTTGGAACATATCAAATTTTCACGCCTACTCGTAAAACAGAAACTGGAGAACTTCTTGAAATCCAGATCCCTGACCAAGTGACAGCATGTCTGGAACTTGACTGTGGAGCGACAGCGCAATTAACAATTTCAGGGATGTCCACAATTCCTACGGAAACGGTTGAAATAATCACACAAAATAAAACCCTCTTTTATGATGTTTTAGAGGATGTCCTTTACGAATACAAAAAAACTGGGGATAAAATTCCTATTCAACGTCGTGAAGATGAATACTACGACTTAAAAAATTGGAGTGTGGAGAAAGATTTCATTGATGCGGTTCTTTTTGGGAAATCATACCATCCCAATTTTGAAGATGGGCTACACTATATGGAAGTATTGGATGCTATCTATCAATCCGCACAAATAAATCAAAAAGTTATACTACATTAAGAACGCTCCCATTACGTTTTCACAGTTTCGGCTACTATTTCTTCAACTTTTGCAACTGCCTGTTTCCAAGGTGCCAAATCTATTATAGGCTTAACAATAGCCTCCTTTCTTCCCTTAACTTCATTTACAATAGATGGGATCTCTGAAAAACTATTATAATAGATGATATTTATATCTATTTTGTTATCAATAAAATAACGTTCTTTGGGCATTATTACAATTCCACCATTGGCTGAAAGTTCTAATGCCAAATGGAACAAGCCATTACCGAGAACTACTATTATTTCCTTGTAATTATTTTGAAAGGATGTTAATATTTCACAAAAATTATTATTTCTAAGCATTTTAAAAACTTTTTTTGAAAAATAAACTACACTTTGTCCAGGTATTTGTCTTTTTAACAAACCAAATATTTTTTCCAATTCCCTATTGCTGTCTATAATCAGGATTAAATAATCTTGACAATTTTCATTACTTACATTTTCATAACGATTGTATGCACATGGTATATAATTTAGGCAGGTATGAGGAATCCCTCTTTCTACTAACTCAATAAATGTCTTTTTATCAGGAACAATTACGGGTCCTGGAAACTCATCTGTCGGAATCCATTTTCGACCTAAAGAGAAAATAATGGGAATTACAAAATAATCCTGGTCAATATTTATAGGTAAGGGGTTCTTATCAATAATTTCAAAAAGAATAAACGGTCGAACATCTTTACTAACCTTTTTCAATCGTGATAAGAAAAAAGGCATATACCAACGATAGGTATAATAATTTCCAATATTAATGACAAAAAAATCTCTCCATCGTGAAAGAGATGGAAACAAATTCAATGAAAAAATATCTTTAGATGGTTGAAGCCATGTTACTATATATCCTCTCTTCGCTAATTCTGAAAACAACTCTACACAATAATATGCTTTCCACGAAAGCGGATAATCAGTAATATTAAAGGGTGTTACAAAATATATTTTTTTTCTAATAGACATATTCTTGATATAAACTAATAAAAGTATCTAATTTGTTTATCCATATTTTAACCTTGCTGAACATTATATTGATAATTTGATGATATAAAATTTGTATAATTAAATACTTTTTGGAAATCCTTAATTAGATAAATAAATGTTTCTGAAGTAAAAAATAGAGAGATATGTATGATTAAAAATGCAGATATAAGAAAGATATTAGAAAAATTTCCGGGTCAAAATGTTAATCCCAAACAAATAGGATTATGTCGTGTTCCAGGCAGGGTAAACTTGATTGGTGAACATACAGATTATAATGGTTTTTCAGTATTACCCATCACGTTAAACAAAGAAGTCCATGCTATATTTACTCCACGCAACGATAATCAAATTTATCTTGTAAACGAAGATAGCCGATTCCCATCAATGTGCATATCAAATGCACCATTCATACCTCCCTCGCCTATAGGCTCGTGGGATAATTATATTAAGGCGGCGATTATTGCATTAAATCAAAAATACAAAATTAAACATTACCCAGGTTTTAACCTTTATATAAGTAGTAATCTTCCTATTGCTACAGGATTAAGTTCATCTTCTGCCCTTGTAGTAACAGCCTCTCTTGTTTACCTAAAAATATTAGGGAAAGAATTGGATAAAGACATTACTCGCTCTGAATTAGCGGAATTAATGGCGGAAGCAGAGCATTTCGTTGGCACACGCGGTGGAGGTATGGACCAGACTGTTATATTAAACGGTGCAAAAGGGCATGCCTGCAAAATTGATTTCTTCCCAATACGTACTCATTTAATTCCATTATTTGAGAACTATACTTTTGTTGTTTGCGACTCTACTATTCGTGCACAAAAAACAGGCGAATGTTTGTCACGATATAACATAGGACCTCGTTTATGTCGTCTTTCTTGTGCTTTAATTGAACACTATATGCAGAAAGAATTAGGCAATACCTTCCATATAGAGAGGTTAAGCGATTTATGGACGGGTAATTTATGTCTTTCCTCAAAAGAAATACACGAACTAACAGAACATGTTATTCAAAAAGACCATTTGTCAATAAAAGAAATCGCTTATCTCCTCGAATTATCCCCTAAAGAAGTAAGGGAACGATGGTTACCTGATGTCGAAGAGCCCCCAGCAGGTTTCCCACTAAAGGCACGTATTCGTCATGTTATATCAGAACATAGTCGTGTAGAAAAGTGCCAAGATGCTTTATTAGCAAATGATGCTTATACCTTTGGTGTATTAATGAATGAATCACATTATAGCTGTGCTAATGATTATCAAATAAGTATTTCTGAATTAGACACATTAACCCACATTGCCCGTAGAGCAGGAGCCATTGGCTCACGGCTCACTGGCGCAGGTTTCGGTGGATGTACTGTAAATCTTGTTCCTAACGAAAAAGTCGAACAATTTATGGAATATGTTGAACAACAATACTACAAACAATATTTGGGACTTTCATCAGCACAAGGTATGTTTATTGCCGAGACAAGCCCTTCTGCTTCATATTTAACGGAGCTTTAATATTTATGGAAAAAACATTCCGCGAATTATATGAAGAAAGAGAAGCACTATGGCTCTCCCCTATTGCTTGCCTTGCTAAAAATTCCAGAGGTCGGTTATCACCTGAGAAAGATGACCCCTATCGTACATGTTTTCAACGAGACCGTGACCGCATTATCCATTCAAAGGCATTTCGACGGTTAAAGCGAAAGACACAAGTCTTTCTTGCTCCATTAGGTGACCATTATCGAACACGGTTAACTCATACTCTTGAAGTCGTCCAGATAGCACGTTCTATTTCACGTGTGTTAAGACTAAATGAAGACCTTACAGAAGCTATCGCTTTAGGACATGACCTGGGACACACACCTTTTGGACATGCTGGAGAGCGAGTACTTAACGAATTATCTTCGTTCGGATTTAATCATGCTGAACAGAGTTTACGTGTCGTCGATATCCTCGAACAAAGACAGGGAAAAAAAGGTCTTAACCTCACATATGAGGTTCGGGAAGGCATTCGTGACCATTCAAAGGGAAAATGCATTTTGTCAGGAGAGCCTTGTCCAGAAGGGATTAGTTTTGAAGCATTGGTAGTCAGCCTTAGTGATGTTATTGCATATATCACTCACGACATTGATGATGCTATTCGTGCGGGTATTTTAACAACCAAAGAATTGCCACAACACGCAATAAAAATCCTCGGTACTACTCCCTCAAAACAAATTGATACTATGGTTCGAGGCGTGATAGAAGGTTCCATAGATAAGCAGACAATTCAAATTATTCCAGAAATTAGAGATGCAATTGTTGAACTAAGAACATTTTTGTTCGAAAAATTATACCCATCACCACCAATTGCGAAGGAAATTAATAAAGCACAACGAATTGTGAGCGAACTATTCCATTATTTAATGAAATATCCACCTAAAGAACTGCATGAGAATTATGCCAATACTGAAGAGACGTTGGAGCGTAAAGTTATTGATTTTCTTGCAGGCATGACAGATGAATATGCACTAAATACTTACCAAAAACTTTTCTTACCATCACCATGGCACACATAAAATTAGGCATCATTACTGGCTCAGGGTTGGACTTCTCCAACATATTAGATACCTGCCATAGCAAAAGAACATTCGCAGAAATTTTTCCAAAATTCTACGGAAACATAAAGGGACATAGTTATCAAATATTAGAGGGCACATTACATTCAATACCTACATTAATATGTAATGGAAGAATTCATTTGTATGAGGGGTACACATCGGAACATATTTGTGAATTTCTCTTATATTTCAAAGAAAAGGGAGTGTCTCACTTAATACTCATAAATGCAGTAGGTGGATTGAAAAATAAATTTCCTCTCCCTTCATTTATAGCAATACATCGGATAACTCCCATTACATATCATGGAATTAAACTACCAAATGAATTAATCCCTTCATGGATATTTAACAATTATCATAATAACGGAACGTATATCTGGGTGATAGGTCCTAACTATGAAACAAAATCCGAACTTCGTTTATTTTTAGAAATGGGTGGTGATGTTGTAGGGATGAGTGGTGCTCCTGAACTTTATTGGTCATTAAAACACGGGATAAAAACAGCCATGTTCTCATGTATCACGAACTACTGCTTTGATTCATCAATTCTAACCCATGAACATGTAATTAACAACGCACAAATAGGTTGTTATCAATTTCTTCCCCGCTTAAAGCAATTAATTATTGATAATATTTAGAATATTCCTATTATTTTGTATTGTAAACTTATTGTGGAGTTCCACCAACTGAAGGAACGTAATAATTGATAGCAGAGAAACCTATTGAAATATCCTTAAGATTCATTTTGCGACAAGATTGTTCATAACCTAACAATACACCTTTAGCATTTTTAGGTAATAAAGTTAAAAACAGGTACATCGCATACTTACCACACACAGGATTTTTTGTCCGTTCAAAATAATCTTGTAGTCCATAAAAGTCTTTATTTAACAGCAGTTCTATTAATTCACGGTCTAACTTTTCCTGTTCTTCCAGCATTTGCTCATTTGGGGCAGGTGTAAAATTAAAAGAAGTTCCCCAAGAAGTTAGGTCTGTACTTAAAATTAACAATGTTTTTTCAGTCATTGCTCTTCTAAAAGTTTCAACAATATCTTTAAATACAATTTGGCTTTCCTTTCCATAAGTATCAACAAAATCCCCAACTATTACCGGGACAATTTCTAATTTTTTCATCTTATATTGAAGCATAGGTAATAACACTTCTATTGAATACTCTTGTTCATGTATTGCCAACTTTCCAGGCCGAGCTGTCTTTTGCAACGACTGCATTATAATATATGGGGATAAAGCTAATTTTTCCATTATCTCATAATTAACACGCACAACTCCTAAGGGTGTTGCGAATCCCTGGACAGATGGCATAGAACAACCATGGATATTGAAACGATGAGAAGGTGCAAGAATAATAATATTGTTAAACTCTCCCTCCTTTAATTCATTAAAAGAGCGTGCAATTAAATTTCCACAAAGTCCCCAACCTGAATGTGGAACAACACACGCTACTAATTTATCGCTTGTCGCCGGTACTGGTTGTAGTTCCCCATATATTTTTTGAAGGGTTTCTTTTAATACTGTAGGTTCTTGTGGATATAAGACACCTGCAGATGATGGCCTCCGTATTTTTTCTGCAGCAATCGCATGAGATATAAAAAACATATAAATAAGCAATGGCAACAATATCAATATAAAAATAATTATCTTTATAAAAACCTTTTTTTTCGGTATATTTTTCACTTTTATAATCTCCGACTTTGTTCCTTTTTTATTGCTACATTTATCATCTAATTTGAGGATAAGCGTGAATAATAAGTATAATACCTACTCTATTATTATAAATAAAAATGACTGACTGTGTAGTATCTTTTTAATTTTACAGAGTTTGTCTTAACGAAACCTATTAACCTTAAATAAGGATGGAGTTGTCTCATGGCACAGTTTGACCCTCGAAAAGTTCGTAACGTTGGTTTTGCCGGGCATGGTGGTGTAGGAAAAACAATGTTGATTGAACGCATATTATATTCTGCTGGTATTACAAGCCGGTTGGGAAGCATTGAAGATGGAAATACGGTTTGTGATTATCTTGAAGATGAGAAAGATCGTAAGTGTTCCATAACAATGAAACTTGTTCATTTAGATTGGAAAGGAACACGAATCCATATTATTGACCATCCTGGATATTCCGACTTTATCGGCGAATTAGCCGCATCCTCTGCTGTTCTTGATTCCTTAATTATAGTTGTCGATGCGACAACAGGTGTCCAAGTAGGAACAGACATGGCTTGGAAATATGCAGAGAAAAGTCATATTCCGCGTGCTATTTTTGTAAATAAACTTGACCGTGAACATACCAACTTTAAAGAAGTTGTCGAAAAAATACAGGCAGCCTATGGCAAACATTGCGTCCCTATAGTTATGCCAATTGGTGAAGCCTCTAATTTAAGTGGCGTAGTTAATATCGTCACAGGAGATGCATCTGTTTTAGGTGCCGAAGCAGAAAAAGCAAAAGAAGCCATCGTCGAGGTCGTTGCGGAAACAGATGAGGCTTTAATGGAAAAATATCTTGAAACATTTGAACTTTCTCAGGAAGAATTTGATAAAGGACTACAAAAAGGAATTAGTACGGGTAAGATTATTCCTATTATCGCTGGAAGTGTAAGCAAAGGAATCGGACATGAGGAATTATTGGATATTATAGCCAGTTCATTTCCGAACCCATTAGAAAGAAAAGTTGTTGCGACAAATTCAGCAGGTGAAAATGTTGTTATTACACCCGACCCCGATGGACCGTTTGTGGCTCAGGTTTTTCGTTCCATGGTTGACCCCTTTGTTGGACACCTTACATATTTTCGCGTATTCTCTGGGACACTTCGTTCGGATTCAGAATTTTACAATTGCAATACACAAACGAAAGAACGCTCTGGGAAAATCGTAATGATGTTAGGAAAAGAACAGAAACAGGTTGCAGAAGTGGGTCCTGGTGACATTGCGGCTATGACGAAACTAAAAAATACACATTTTGGAGATACCCTCTCTATTCCAGGAAATGACATAAAACTTCCTCAGATTGAACTGCCTCAATCTATGGTCAAGTTAGCAATTTC
>JAIWNQ010000075.1 GCA_020216745.1 Candidatus Hydrogenedens sp. | reverse complement strand
ACCAAAATCCAGAAATGACGAGGACCGTATTGGTGAAGCCTTAAACCGTATGGCGGAAGAAGACCCGACATTTAGCCACTACCGTGACAATGAAACAGGAGAACATGTAATTCGTGGAATGGGTGATTTACAAATCGAAATTTTATTAAATCGAATGAAGCGGAAATATAACGTAGAAGCTGAAACACGTATCCCAAAAGTTGCATATAAAGAAACCGTCCGTGGCAAGGCAGAAGTTCAAGGGAAATACAAAAAACAAACTGGAGGTCATGGACAGTATGGTGATGTTCATTTGCGGATATCCCCTAATGAACGAGGACAAGGATATAAATTTGTCGACAGTATCGTAGGTGGTGTTGTCCCAAAACAATATATTCCTGCAGTTGATAAAGGTGCTCAAGAAGCCCTTGCCAAAGGTGTTATTTCAGGACACCCTGTAGTTGATATTGTCGTAGAACTATTCTTCGGTTCTTATCACCCTGTGGATTCGTCAGAACTCGCATTTAAAATTGCAGCTTCGTTGGCTATTCAAAAAGGCGTAAAAGAAGCCAATCCCTGCTTGTTAGAACCTATTATGGAAATTACCGTTACCGTACCTGAAGATTTTATGGGTGATATTACAGGCGATTTGAACAGTCGGCGAGGACGTATTTTAGGGATGGAACCTATCGGTGGTGGATTACAACGCATTCGTGCTCTCGTCCCAGAAGCAGAAATTCTAAGGTATGCTACTGACCTTAGAAGTATGACTGGCGGAAGAGGCTTCTTTGACCTAAAATTTAGCCATTATGATGAAGTGCCTGAATTTATTGCAAAAGATATTATCTCAGCCTACGAAAAATCAAGAGAAGCGGGGAACGAATAACATACCAGTTTATTTCACCCCTGTTGTCTAATGGTATCGTAATTATATTGACTGAAAAATTTTAACGATACGTTCTAATAAATTAGGGTCGTCGCCCTGAACAACAAGTAAAAACATTCGTCGACGAGCCACCTTTTCAGGTTTATTTCTGGGAGGTGCAGCACCTAATGATTGAGCCAATCCCCATGCCTCTACAATAGCCGTGCCAGGGTCCTTTTTATACATCTCTGCATACCGGGCTATTGTCCCTTCATTATCATATTGATAAACATTTCCTATGGCACCATTCACAGTAAATTGAATTTGTGCTATTGATTCACATGTTGGCGGTTCAACATTCCGTATCTCATAAATTCCCAAATCCGATTTTTTTAAGCCATCTGCAATTCGTTCCATTGTTAATGGTGATGGTAAAAACTGTATTAAAATCGGACCTCCAATTACTAAGAGAATCAACACTATCAAAATCTTAACTATTTTTGATATGTCCATATTTATCAACCTTTATTGTATATTCACGGCCTACTTCTTAGGAAACGGCAAAGAAGTGAATCTATATTATAAATATAACGTAAGCCAGATAAAAAGGGTTAAATAATAAAAATAGAGGGGGAATAAAACTAACTTAGGGATGACAAATAAGAGAACATGTAGGAGGGCCACCAGGCAAAGAAAATTCTTTCTTTATAAGATTAAAACCATTTTTCTCATAAAATTTTATATTCTGTTCTTTATGCGTTATCACATATACAGGCACGTTATCATGTTTAGCACAATTAATAAGATGTTGAACTAATGCACTACCGACACCTTTTCCCTGATACTCAGGTTGAACACCTAATATATCTAAAATCCATGACGGTTTTGTCACTTCACTCCTTGTTCGTTTTTGACTGTCTAAATAAACACGAAATGGCTTCCAAAAATTGCGGATACCTAACCTTGGAATAACACCTAATAATCCAGCCTTTATTTGATACTGAAGAGGTATATGTGGAAATAATCTTGGTGGAACACACACCGCAACCCCTCTTACCTCTTCATCAACAAAAACAGTATTAAATTTCATAAGGAGCCGAATCCATCGCTCATAGACCCAAGAAATAAACATCCGGCGAAAATTACTTTCTGGAAACATATAACACACAAGCGGGTCATCGAAAAAGGCTTGAACTAATGTGTCTACTGCTTTCTGCACCTCTTCCCCCTTGATTTCCCTGACTTCTATCATATCTCTTCCTTATTTATCAGGCGTTATATTTGTTCTATCGGTCAATATGGCGTCGGTCAACAAAATAAACACTTTTTCCTTGGATAGGTTGTGCTTTCTGACGAACTTGAGCAAGTACTTCAAACATTTTCTTTGCATTTTTAAATGGACGATTTAAATTATGAACCACTCCTACAGAAAGAGCCATAAGTGGACACCTAACCTCTGCACCATTTCTATCAACTGCATAAATATATCCCTGCGAATATTCCTGAGGCGTATACAATTGACTTTTTTTCTGGTCAAAATTCGTTACAAGTGCTTCACAGAACTTTTCATAATCAGAAGCATTAAGTAAAACGACGAAGTGTTCTCCACCCATATGTGCCATAAAACATTCATACAGTCCTAAACTCTTTTTTAAGTCTACCAGTAAGTTCGCAAGGAAAATCAATGCCTTCTTCTGACCATCAGGACCATGAGAAACACAATAAGGCTTAAATCCGACAAGGTTTATATAAACAACTGCAATCTGCTCTCCTCTCGCCAGTTTATGATTAATTTCACGTTTAATAGCATCCGTTCCTGGAAAATTTGTAACCTGGTTGCGTGCGTTAATTGAAGCCAACAAGACCCCCAAAGATGAAATCTTATCCATCAATCGCTCCAATTTAAATGGTTTCACAAGATAATCATCTGCTCCTTGCTCTAAACCATGTAACATTTCAGGTTCTTCACCCAACGCTGTCAATATAATAATTGCAGTCTTATATAGCTCTGGGTCCTTGCGAATTCTTCTACATATCTGATACCCTGTAACCCCTGGTAACATAATATCAAGCAACACAATATCTGGCTTGAATTCTTTAGCCTTCTCAAAAGCACCCTCACCCGTATGCACAACCCCGACCTGATGTCCTTCACTAATCAACTTCGTTTTGATTAGCTCAGCTAAATCTACATCATCATCAACAACTAAAATCCTCATTTTTTTCCTTTCTTTTTGAAGATTTCGAATTTATTAAAATCAAATAAAATTTTATACTATTATACACAATTAAATCATTTTAATGTCTTTTTATATATAATGCAACTATTTCTTTTATTGCATATACCATTTATCTTGTGAAATTGCTTATGTATGTGTTAATATTTATTAACTTAGAGATACACTAAATTATTTTAAGATGGGATTGTTTATATGAACAGAAAAAATTTTTTTATTATTTCTTCTTTTATCTTATTATTATGTATATTTTTACCCATGATGAATGGTTGCAAAAAACCAGAACCACCTCCTCCACCACCCCAAGAACCGCCACCTCCAAGTCCAGAACAAATATACTCTGAAATGCGTTCTTCTATCCAACAATTTTTCGACGCTGTTTCCAACAATACAGGAATCCCTAAAGCACAACAGGATACTATTACAAACAACCTCCGTGGGGTAAAGGCAAAGTACTCAGCTATTGAGAATGGCAAGATAGCGATAAGTCGGATAGTCCCGGAAATAGAAGATTCTATCCGAAAGGCAAGAGATAATGGAAGATGGGGATTAGTGGTTTTAGGCATCAACATCTTTGACGTCCTTAGACCGGGAGCAACTGCACCGGATGGCAAATATGCACGACTTTTAGAAAGAGCACAACTTATGTTGTCTCGCCCTAAAGTTGAGGTTAATGGCTTCCTTCAAGCAGATAACGACTTATACGTTTTCTTAAGTGTAACAGACACTGCCACTAACAAGACCGAGACGTTTAAGGTTCGTGAAGGTGAAGAATTTTATGAACTGATAGACCCGAATACAAAAGAGAAAAAACCTGCTGTTTTAAAAATAGTGCGAGTTATCGGAGACCAACAGTCTGTTGAAATTCTTTACATTCCAGCAAATGATACATGGATTGTCCCAGGACCGAAAACTAAAGGCTAATTAAACAAATTTTATAAATGGATGATTTTCTTATAAAATCTTCTTCTGACATTAATCAACCTACCCAAGAAAACCTTCGTTCTCAAAAATTATTTTTTTGCTTTATACTACTCTGTATAACATTTATTACATATATAAACACATTTGATAACGATTGGGTTTGGGATGATGTCTCGTCAGTACTAATCCACAAACATGTTCAAAATCCAAAGTATTTCTTTCAATTATTTTTAGAAGACCAGCATGCCTTTGGAAGAGGCCAGGGAAACTTCTATCGCCCCTTAGTTTCCGTATCGTTTATGGTCGACTATCTATTGTCTACAAAAATAGAAGACAAAATGGAACCCTCTCAAATTCCAAAGATATCACCACTTATCTTTCATATTACAAACACGTTATGGCATGGTATTACTGGTATACTAATTTTTATTTTATTGAGCAAATTAAGCGTCCCCTTATTCACGTGCTTTTGGACAAGTGCTATTTTTTGTGTTCATCCAATACCGACAGAAGCAGTAACATATATAAGTGGACGAGCAGACATGATGTCCGCTACCTTCATGTTACTGGGTTTAATTACAGCAATAAAATATGTGGAAACAGATGTCTCCTTAAAAAAGTATTTCTTTTTATTAATATGCCCAATATCTTTTTGGGCAGGGTTGTTAAGCAAAGAATCCAGTAATATTTTCCCCTTCTTGTTATTATTAATTTTGTGGTATCTTTCCAAAAAAGAAATTTCATCAGAAGTAGTATCACACAATAAAGTCCTGAAATGGTTACCTCTTTTACTTACAATTATTGTAGCGGTTATATATATCTCCCTTCGGTTAACAGTTCTCAGTTTTGCAGAAAAAAGTGCATATATTCCTAAAACATGGGGAGAAAAAATAATTGAAGTGGGACAATCCTTTGCTTTTTATATACGCGTTTTATTTTTTCCTATTCATTTACACATGGAACAAACCCTTGAAAATACACCTATCTGGACCATGTTACTCGGATACATTTTCTTAATCTTCATTATGTTCCTTTGTTTCTGGTCGTTAAAAAATAAATCGTATCGCCTTCTTATATCTGCTCTTTGGTTTCTAATTACTTGGTTTCCTATTTCTGGATTTTTTACATTAAACGCACCACAAGCAGAACATTGGATGTATACTCCAATGATTGGTTTCTGGTGGTGCTTTTTTGAACTTATCTATTATGTAGTAACTTCTAAAAAATTACCTAAAATAAATAACTATAATTATTATTTATTACCAATAATTAATGTAGTATTGTTAATCATCACTGTAGCTTTCTTTTACTTAACCTACCTACGCAATGAGGAATGGAAAGATAATGAAACTATCTTTAGAAGCACTTTATCTTACAATCCAAATACAACACGTGTCCGATATAATCTTGCTGTAACTTACGAAGAAATTTTGAAAAACTATCCTGGTGCAAAAAGAGAATATCAAGAATTAACCAAAATATACGAACGAATAAAAAAGTTTGCTGGAATCACAGATAAACAAATATCCTTTATGAATGAAGATGAAATTGAAACATGGCTTTCATTAGGTAAGACTCTATTTCATACTGGAAAATTTTCAGACGCAATAGACACATTAACCCCCGTTAGTTTTCTCATCAAACAGAAAGAATTCGCTCCTTATGGAATAGAAGCCCTTTGGTTCATTGCACAATCATCTTTGGCACTCGGGGATATTAAAACGTATCAAATTATATCCTCAAAAATTCAAAATATAGATGAAAAATTATCAACCTCAGTTCGAACCATATTATTAGGTAACGAAATGAATGTCCCATCTTATCTCGCTGTTGAAAACACACCTCTTTAAATAAAATAATGTAATAAAATAAAGGGTAATACTATGTTAAAACAAAGACTTTTACATCCTGAAATACTATATGCGTTAGCTTCTGCTGGACACGGCTCTAAAATTTTAATTACGGATGGTAATTATCCTGCAAACACTAAAGAAGGAGTAAGTGCGGAAACAGTCTATTTAAATCTTCTTCCCGGTATGGTAAAAGTTACTGATGTACTTGAAGCAATATTAACAGCTGTGGAAATTGAAGAGGCTTTTGTTATGTGTCCCGATTCCGGAGAAGAACCTGAAATTTTTAAAGATTTCCGAAAACTATTACCTCATATAAACCTAATTAAACTAAATCGGTTTGATTTTTATGACTACGCCTCTTCTTCTGAAACATGCTTACAAATTGTTACTGGCGACCAGAGGTTATACGCAAACATTTTATTAACAATTGGTGTGGTAAAACCATAAAATAATAAAATATAATATATATTATTTTATATCCAGTTTGGATTTGGCGACATAAGAAGAGTATTCTATATAATAATTCTTGACATTTTTCTTGACAAAGCATGAAAAAAATGATAGAATTTAAAAATAGAATAAAATAGAAACATATAATGTAAATAACTATATAACTATGGAGATGAAAAATGCCTGAGAAACCTTTCAATCCTGAAGAAGAAAAGAAGAAGAAGGAAGAATTTCCAAGTGGTGACTCTGGACTGGGAAATTTACCTCCGTTAAGTGATTTTGATACAGGGGAAGTAGGCGATTTAGATAGTCAGCTTCCTCCTCTATCTTCATTTGACTCGGATGCAATAAAAAAATCTAAAGAGGAAGATTTCGAAGGGGGGTTACCTCCTATAAGTGATATAGATATTATTGTACCGGAACCCACAGGAGGTAACATTAAAAGCCCTATTTCAGAGTTTGATTTACAAAGTGCTTCTGACAGTAGCGGGCTACAACCGCCATCTAAATCTACCCCCAAAAAACCCAGTTTTCAGGACCTTGCTGCAGATAGTGACTTCTCACCAGAAACACCTGAAATAGGTCCCGGACCTATGAGCCTTGAATCAGGACTTGAGACACCTCTCACTGACAGTGCTTTTGGCGGTGGAAGTAAAGGTGGTGCATTCGACCTAAAATCAGGAACCCCTTCAGACACGATTACTTCTGCACCTACCCAGATCATGGAAACACCAATCTTTGGTGGACCACAATCACCATCACCAGATTTCGGTCCTGTTGACTCCGGCTTTGGAATGGGAGCACCTGCCGGCGGTGGAGCTGGAGCTGGATTAGGAACCGACATTTTCGGGGCTCCAATGGGAGTAGGATTGGAGACACCAATTCCTGAATTCACAGGTGGAACGGGACCCGGAGTTACTCCACCAATTGCACCTACGACTTCAACCCAGGCACCTATTGAAGGAGAGGCTCCAACCAAACCTGGGAAAAAGAAACTTCGTGTTCCATTAGCACCTATTCTGGCTATTGTTGCACTTATTATTGGTATTGTCGCAGGTCCATACCTTACAAACTATCTTCCTCTCCCAAATCCAGCCAATGCAAAAATTACCCAGTTACAAGACCAATTAAAACAAACAGAATCAGAATTACAACAATTGCGGAGAATTCAGGGTAATGTTCCCGGAGTATCTCTAAGCCCTGAAGAAGTAAAACGCCTTCAAGATGAATTAGAAGCAGTTTCAACTCAATTAAAAAACAAACAGCAGGAATTAGAGACACTCACTGCACAACTTAACGAAAAGCAATCCACATTGCAAGCTGTCGAAGCAGACATTGCCGCAAAGAACGAACAATTTGTGTCCGCACAAGAAGCGTATGAAAACCTTCTAAACGAAACAGAAATTATAAAGGCACGCCAAAATGGACTTTTAGCGGAAATAGAACGGCTCACAAATCAGGTTGGACAACTCGAAGAAGCTAATGCCCGAAGTCTCGCTATTAAAGAGGCGTTTTTAGTAAATCTTGACAAATTGATTATCCAAATAAAAGAATCACTCCCTCTAACTCCGGAAAAGTATGCTCTTCATGAACGTCTTGCTCGTGCAGAATCTTTACGGCAGAAAGCAGAATCTGCAAATTGGGTCAGCCCTGAACTTCAGCAGGAATTTACAAACTTATATCAGAACGAGATTGAACTTGCGAAAAAGCAAGAATATTTCTATGCGAAAATTAACGTTAAAGACTCATTAGGAACACCCACCAACAAATGGGCTGAATGTTTAATGAAGGGTTCTTGGGGTGTATATTATCGAACTTTAGATGGGAAGAATATCGGCGTATTCCAGAATATAAAGCCAAACTCGATTACTCCTGTTTGGGGCTTTCAGGAAGGATTACCACCAAATGTAGCCACACAAATTGAGCAGGAAATTATATCAGCAAGACCTCCTAATTTCGAACAAGTTGTAGTAAAACTCGCAGAAAAACAAATGTCTGGCGAACCCAAATCAACAATTCAAAAATTGTATAGTTCCATTCAGTAAAAACTTCGGTTCGACACTTTTAACACCCTTTCCGAATACGAAAAAGGGTGTTTTTTATAACAAATATAACAAGATTATGACTAATACACCAAGAGCAATACGATAAATACCAAAGACTCTAAAATCATGTGATTTTACATATCTTAAAAACAAAGCGATAACAAGGTAAGCAACTATAAAAGAAATAATTGAACCGATTAAAAGTAAAAGCCATTCTTCTGAAGAGAAGCTGAAACCGTGTTTTAACAATTTCAATCCACTTGCACCCGCTAAGGTTGGAATTGCCAAATAAAAAGAAAATTCTACCGCTACGCTACGGGTAACACCTAAAAGCATAGATCCAATAATTGTTGCTGCAGAACGTGAGACACCTGGAATCATTGCTATACATTGAAATAGACCTACCGCAATACAAAAATATATTGATACCTCAGCAATCGAAGATAAATCCTTTTTGCCTATTTGGAGTCGTTCTATCCATATTAAAACAATCCCACCAACAATTAAAGAGATAGTAACTGTAAGTGGATTAAATAGATAAAAATCAATAAAATCATCAAAAAAGAACCCTAAAACACCCGCAGGTATAAATGCTACACAAATTTTTACCCATAAAAAAACCCATTCTTTTACCTTTTCAACATCTCTAACTGGGGGTAATAACGTTTTGTAAAAATATAGTAAAACAGCCAAAATAGCAGGAAACTGAATAACAACAAGGAAAGTATCTTGAAAAGTTTTGTCTCCCTGTAATGAAAACCAGTGTTCCGCAATTATCAAGTGCCCTGTACTACTAATAGGAAGGAACTCTGTTATACCCTCAATAATTGCCAATATTCCTGCATTCATAACATCTTGAAACATCTAACATCCTTTTCCATTACTTATTTTTTTCCAACAAGGATAACTTCTACTTCCTTCGGTGCCTTGAACTGAGATTTTATTTCTCCATTCTTCTGCTTTTCATGACGTACAGAAATAATCCCAAATGGAGTTGACACACTCCCTTCTGCAAATGTCAATCTATCCCCCAAATAAGGACTAATTCTAACTTTTTTCCATGATGGGGCAGAAGGTTGTAAACCAAGGACATATTGCATTAACCATGCCGTCGGACCGGAAGCCCAACCGTGACAGAGACTATGTCTTAAACCGACATAACAGTGTTCCCCAAAATCTCTATGGATACTTTTTGCCCCTATAGGGACAACTTCATCAATTGGTACCGAATTTTCCAACCATCGCACATCGAAATGTTCCCAAAATGTTGTAGCACCCATTTTTAACATCGGACCCCAATAATCGCAAATTAAATCTAAAGCCCCTGACAAATCACCTGCTATTGCTTTTGCCTGCAATACATAAAAACCGTAAAAAGTAGACAGTCCTTCCAATGGATTTTTCTTAAAGCATTCCTCATTGACTATTACAGGATTCTCTAAACCTGCTATGACACCTAATGCACGCGATTGTTTGACCTGATGTTCAGGAGGACGATATTTTTTCATTACCTCTCCAACATGTTTACATTGGTTAGCTAATTCTGTTTCATCCAAAATAATTAGTAATCTCTCTGCACAACATAAAGCCCAAAATAAAAGAGATTGAAGACCAGAATGAATAGCATCTTTATTCCCAGCAGTGCTC
>JAIWNQ010000074.1 GCA_020216745.1 Candidatus Hydrogenedens sp. | reverse complement strand
CAATCTAAAAAACGAGTCTCCGGTAATACCTCTTTCCCATTTTGTTCAACGCACTGAATAAGTTGTCTAACCAAACCTTTGATGTATTCCTTTTGTTGCTTTAGGTAATCTTTTCGCTCAAACATAAAATACCAATAATCTTGGATAATAAGCCACCATAAGGAATAAGAACTAATTCCGTTCATCCATCCCGGTAATGGTGTATTATCACGAACATAATCTAAACTTTTTTCTATTGTTGCGTTATAACCGAATAAGTAACTCAAAACAACAGTTTCTACATGCATATCCCCTATCCAAACAAGTCGGTCTCGTTTAATTCCATCCCACAAATAATCTTGTAGACACAAATGTACTGTATACGCTCCTGTTTTCCAAATCTTATTCAAAAATTCATCATCAGAATTAAAACTTCCCAAATATTCAAGGTCTTGAATGAGAACCACCGCTTTTATTCCCGTGCACAACCATTCAGTTCCGGGTTTAAGCATTTCTATTTTTACAAACCGAAATCCCGTAGTTCCCACTTCATTACTTCCATACCACGGTAAAAAAACTGTTGTATCATGAATGGCATGGTCTTGGTCAGGTTCTCCCATTGCCTCAGCCACAGATTCCCCAAATGTTATTCGGAGCGGTAAAGGAGTTTTATCTTTTACCATCCCTTGACTTAACTGAATTCCTCCATGAATTTCCCTCCCAAAATCGAGAACAAAAGAAGGTGGTATGTCCTTATCATACTTTATCGAAAAAGGCTTTTGTGGTTGCGAAAATAACCCATTTAAATCAAGTTCCTGAACAGAATCACTTTTCCATACAATACGTACAGGAGATAACAAAAAACGGGAACGGACATCCTTTTCTTTCAAGAAATCAAGCATAACAATTCCCTTTTATTAAATTTTTAACTTAAATATCCCTCAATTTTAAGCACGAATTATATATCAGAACAGGTTTGTTAATATCATTCCTAACAGGTCCGCAGGGAATTTGCTTGGCCAACGCAAAAATTCGACATGACCATCCATATATAGGCAATTACCTCCTCCAGGAACGTGATTAAATGTTGCTGCTGAACCATAGACAGCAATTTCATCCCACATAATTGGGATTTCACTCGCCGCCTTTGAAGAGGCTGCGGGGTTATTAATATCAGTTATCAAAAATCTTTCAATCCCCATCCTTAATCTCGGGACAGAACCTAAATCTTTTAATTTCGCGTCTATTCTCTCTTGAAGAGGCGTATTACTATCATAAATTTTATACGCCTGTAAAACAATGTCTGCTTTTACATATGTCAATGCAGTTGTAAGTGGGTCAGACAAATCAATTTGACTTAAATCGGTTGGCACTGGAACTCCGGGGTTTAATACAACATCCGGATGTACAGCCCAACCCAAATAATAATAACTACCTCTCGCTAATCTACATGGTTCTACAGGCTGGGATAAATCACCATCTTTGTGGAATGACCTTCGAACGTTTTCCGCATCGGAATCCGAAGGACAAACACAAACATTTACATCCGTTAAATACTCAGGGTATATAAGGTTCCCATCAAAAGTAGCATCACGTGCATAATTACCACTACAATCAAACAATTTCATATAAGGGAACAGTTCTCCTTTTGCTTCGTTTGCATACATATTAAAGACGAGACCCATCTGTTTTAAATTATTCTGACAACTCGAACGTCTTGCCGCCTCACGGGCACGTGCTAATGCCGGCAATAAAATTGCCGCAAGTATGCCAATAATGGCAATAACAACCAACAGTTCAATTAATGTAAACCCTTTCTTGCTCATATCCTTAAACCTTTTGTTAATATTGTTAATCTATATATGACATTACTCATATTATCTATATTATTAAACTGCTTTTACAAACAATATATTATCATGGTAATGGTTTTATTTTAATATTTCGATACCATACTTCCCCTCCATGGTCCTGTAATAATAAATATCCCTCTTTTGGTAACGTTGCATAGGCAACAGGGAATTTTCCTAAAGGTGTTGTCATCTTATCTAAATAAGTGTGAATTATCAACCAACCGTTCATAGATACCTGTACTTCTTGTCCATCCACTACAATATCATACGAATTCCATTGCCCTGGTGGAAAGGACATGTTATACATTGGAGTTGTAATATCATAGATGGCTCCACAACTATTTTTATTGGGTGGTTTACCATAATCTTCTAATACTTGTACTTCAAAACCACGATATAACGGATCATTAGGTTGAGAACGTAAAAATACACCACTGTTTGCATTTTTTGTAAGTTTAAATTCAAGATGTAATTGGAAATTTGAAAAACTCTGTCCTACATAACCTACATACCTCAATGGATACAATGTTCTCCCAAAAATATGAATAGTCCCATCCTCTTGAATCTCAAATATATCTTTCTCATCAGTAACATTTTTCCAAAATAGCCTATTTTCTGATGAAAGCAAATCTATCCAACCTTCACCTTCCGGCGGTTTAGTTAATTCTCCAATTGGGATAGGCTTTTTTAATATCCAACCTACAAAATCATCAAAATCCAGTCCAACAAAAAAACCTAATATAAAAATCAATAGGACTAATAAACTATTTTTCTTTTTAGACATCTTTAATCTCCTAAATAATAATTTTTGATTTATTATTAAAAAATATTTGAATATATAATATAATTAGTGATTAAATACATTTTACAATTAGATTATGAAAAAAACAACCTTACATAAGGAGTCCAATAATGGAACCTGGAAATGAAATGCAGTCAAACACCATGACCAAAAAAGATTTGGTCAATCTCGTCTCTGAAAAATTGGGGTTTACCCAGAGCGATGTTGCCAAAACCATCGATACCGCATTGGAAATTATTGTAAACAGTCTGGGCAAAGGGAAACGATGGGAAATACGCAATTTTGGTGTATTTGATGTAAAAAAAAGAGCCCCAAGAAAGGGCAGAAATCCGAAAACAGGCGAAGTCGTTGAAGTACCTAACCGCTATGTAGTAACTTTCAAGGCGGGAAAAGAACTTAAAATGTTAATTAAGAATTTATCAAACACCTTAAACAAATAAGAAAACAAATCTCCTCTAATTTAGATAATTTATTTTTTAATATATGAACTTATCATAATTAATTTAATAAAAAGGTATTTTATTTTAAATATGATAGTTTTATCAGTAGACACAAGCACAGACGTAAATACCGTAGCGTTGCTCAATAAAAACAAATCATTAGGGGAAATTTCTATTTGTGCTGGGAAAAAACATTCAGAAAGAATAATTCCCATAGTTCAATCTCTTTTTGATGAAGTTCAACTAACTATTGATGATGTAAATTTATTGGCTGTGTCCTTAGGTCCTGGTTCCTTTACGGGGTTAAGAATAGGGCTTGCCACATGGAAAGGGCTCGCTATTGCAAAGAATATTCCACTCGTAGGTGTATCCACATTAGACGCAATGACACGATTAGCCCCCTTTTACAATGCGATTGTATGCCCCATTCTTGATGCTCGTATGAAAGAAGTTTACGCAGGGATTTATCAATTTACTAAAGGAGAGAGACAAAAAGTATACGAAAATTTTTTAGGAAGTATAGAAGAATTTCTAAATTTATTGAGAACATGCAAAGACTCGTCTCCATTCCCTATTTATATCTTCGGTGAAGGTGCCAATCTATATCAAAAAAATATTCAAGAATCTATCCCTGATGTCATCCAGGGCGAAGATTGGTGGAGTCATCCACGTGCAACAACAGTTGGTATTGAAGCGTTAATGCTTTGGGAGCAAGGATACAGAAAAGATATAGATGAGATACTTCCAATATATCTTCGTTTATCACAACCTGAAGAAAAAAGAAGAAAATGTCAGAACCTTTCGACATAATAATTGGACCTGATAATACCCAAATCAAGATATATCTCATGAAAGAGGAACATGTAGATAGGGTTCACTCATTGGAGGTCATGTCGTACCCCGATGCATGGTCAAGAGAACTTTTCTTGCCTGAAATAGATAATCAAATGGGCAAGTTTTTTGTATTCTTTATCGAGGACAATTTAATTGGTTACGCTGGGTATTGGTTAGGGGCAGATGAAGCACATATTACAAAATTTACTGTTGCACCAGAATACCGTAGAAAAGGACTGGGAACATTATTTATGAATTTTATTTTTAGTCAAGTCAAAAAAGAACACGCCAAAAAAATAATCTTGGAAGTGAGAGAAAGTAATCATCCTGCACGCTGTTTATATGAAAAAATGGGGTTTCAAACAATTGGTATTCGCTACAAATATTATGTGAGAACACAAGAGGATGCAATTGTAATGGAAAAAAAGTTATATGAACCTTCTTCAGATATATCTTTCAACAAAGATGAAACTCTGACTCCTCCGGAACAACTTTAACCCGTTTTCCTTCTTCTATAAACCAATGCATACCTTCAAATTCTAATGAGGCAAGACTATAATAAACATCCTCTAAATCTGAGAATGTATTTCTCTGAGAATCCAATAATTCGCTTTCTATCATATTTCCTCTCTGATAACTTTTCAAATTTTCTTTAGCCACATCCCATATATAGCCAAGCACACTACGTATTTGTTTATAATTTGAGTTTCCATGACATAACCATACCCAGCAAACAAAAGGATATGAAGTAATCTTCTTCCACAAACTTCCCAAATTGTATCTATTCTGAAATCTTACGTTCTCATTATTAAATTCCAATACATCAAGCAAGTAACCCACATCATCTTCATAAGGATATTTATCATATGAAAAAACATCTATAGGCGATTTAGTCATAATCTTAAATATAATTTCTAACCATTTTTTCCAATAATCAAACTTACTACTCACAACTATTTTCCTTAAACTATCAATAGAATATGAAGAACATAAAAAAGGAGATGGTATTTTTCCACAGGAAGCAATACCAACTCCTGGTATTACAAAACTTCCAGGGAATTCCAACACTTCTAAAGGCGGACATAGTATCCCATCAACTTTATTTTCTTTAAAATCTCGCTTTACTTCTTGCCATTCACCCCATTCAAAGTGAATTGAAGGATGATTCTCAATAGCCTTAATAAGAGGTATTGCTTCATAAGAAAAAGGTGCAGATAGATTTATCATGTTATTTCTTTCCAAATCATCATAATTTATTATACTATCTACCTATACATAAAACACATCATTTTTTTATAATCATTCTATATCAAAATGATTAACGAACATCATATTTAAATATAAAAGAGAAAATCATGCTAATTATAGGACTTACAGGTGGTATTGCAAGTGGAAAATCCGAAGTTGCAAGTATCCTCAAAAAACACAACTTCTATATTGTTAACTCAGATAATATCGCACATACAATATTATTAGACAAAAATATAAAAAATACCCTTGTAGAAAAATTTGGGGGCGATATTCTTACCAATGGAGAAATAGACCGTAATAAACTTGGGGATTTTGTTTTTTCAGACCCAGAGAAAAGGAGAGAAATTAATAAAATTATTCACCCACATGTGATCACTAAAATAGCAGAAATGATACAACAAGCAAAAAATGAGGGCTTTAATATCGTTATTATTGAATCCGCACTCATCGGAGAAAATGATGAAACATTACCTCCTTGGTTAAATGGACTTATATTAGTAACCTCATCAGAGGAAGTCAGAATACAGCGTCTCATGAAAAATAGACAATTAACGTATGACGATGCACTTAAACGTATCAAAGCCCAAAAAGACCCAGAAAGCAAAAGAAAAATAGCAAATTGGATTATCACAAATGATGGTGGCCTAAAAGATTTAGAAAATCAGGTGACGTCTACTTTAGTAGAAGAACTAAAACGATTCAAATTATAATCAATAACCCTTAATCCTGTATACTTTCTACAAATTAAACTAACAAATACACTTCAAATATGCGTAAAATCATTCGTTTTCTTGTAGCAACAGCAATAGGAATTTTTCTGCTCTGGATTGTATTCAGAACAACAAATTTTACAGAGCTATGGAATGCTATCAAAACATGCAATCTATGGCTTTTTCTATTATGTATCGGTACAATCCTGATTTCTTTTGTGACACGGGTTATTCGTTGGCATTTTATAGTAAACAGCAATGACCAGGCTTCTTTCAGACACTTGTTTACATCAACACAAATAGGATTTCTGGCAAATTTTTTACTCCCAGGAAGAATCGGTGAAGCAGTTCGTGCTGGAGCACTAACTAAGTTTACACAAATCCCGTTGTCAAAAAGTTTAACGTATGTCGCATTAGACCGCACTACAGATTTGCTTGGTTTGCTTGTCATCTTAATCTTTGCCCTTATCGGTTTCCATCCAAAACAGGACATTACATTACCACCCGAAATTTTTAACATCACTTTACCTGCCAATCTAATCCAAAAAGCTGCCATCATCACATTAACTATCATTGGTCTAATATTTGGACTATGTATATTCTTTTATCTATATTCCAACCGATTTCTACAACACATAAAAATTGCTGAAAAGATATTAGGTGAACGGCTTATCCTTTTTTTAACCCATTTAGTTAAAAATATACGAGAAGCCATAAGCATGATAAAAGATACTAAAGCGATTATCGGGGCTGTCTTCTTTTCATGTCTCACATGGGGATGTTTTTGGTTATCCTACATTTTTCTATTCAAAGCATTTAATGTTCAATATCCATGGTATACCCCTCCTGTAAGTATCGCTTTAATTTCATTCTTAATTAGTGTTCCAGGAGCACCAGGCTTTATTGGACAATTTCATGTCGGTGTTATGGGTGGGCTATTTCTAACAGTCCCTAATATCGATATTAACATTGCAAGGGCTATCGCTATATTAGCTCATGGTGCCAATTTCCTAAGTGTGGTTAGTGTTGGACTCCTTTGTATTTATATTGAACAATTCTCACCCATTACTAACACACCTAAAAATAAATAATGGGGATATTTTGCAATATCCCCAAAGGAGCTTAAAATATCGGGTCAATCAGGTTCCTAATTTTTCTGTGGACGTAGTTTCAATTCATCAAGCGACAAATAACCATCCTGATTTAAATCTTTACGCTTAAATGCTTCATCACTCATATTTGGAAACATCTTCTTGATTTCATCCCGAGATAATTTTCCATCCTTATCTGTATCAAATTCCTTAAATTTATTCTGCATTACCTGTGGCCATGCTATTATATCCTCTTCTGTCAAGAAACCATCGCTATTCGCATCCATTAACTTAAATTGCTCTTCATTCATACGTGGTCTAACTGCTTTTAGTTCATCTAAAGTGACCTTCTTATCTCCATCCTTATCCGCCTCTTTCATAGCATCAAGGATCCACGGTCCACCAGGTCTCGGGCCTTCAGCAGAGGGTTTTCCCTTTGGTCCTCCCCGCCCAGGAGCAGGAGGTTGAGGTGGACGAGGGGGTCTTATAGTTTTGAATTCATCAAGAGTAAGTTTGCCATCACCATTTTTATCTGCTCCCTTAAATATTTCTTCAGCCTTAATACGTAACCCTTCACCAGGAGCCTGCCTTTTCTGCATTTTACCAGCTCCTTTCCCTGGAGGATTTCCTGCACCCTGCATAGGTTGTCCTGCCATACATTGTCCTGCGTTAGCAGGGGGTCCACCACCTTTTTTGCCTTTTTGTTGATTGTTAGGAGGACCCATCTTATTCGGAGGTAGGGGTTTGGCTCCTGGTCTACGATTTAAATGTAAATTTTTAAACTCTTCTAAACTTAGATTTCCATCCCCATCCTTGTCCGCCTGCTTAAAAACATTCTCCGGTTTCGGAGGTGGTCCAGGCGGTAGTGGCGGAGGTGGAGGAGGTGGTGGATTCTGCACATTTCCAGCAGACTGTGGAGCAGGTTCTTGTGGAGGGTTAGCTGGAGGCTGAGCCATAGCCCAACCCACAACAAATAAAAGGCATATCCCAGTAGTGATTAATAATGTTGTTCTTTTGCTCATAACATAAACTCCTTCTGTTTAAGTTTTACTTTT
The DNA here is from genome assembly GCA_020216745.1 of Candidatus Hydrogenedens sp. GTDB lineage: Bacteria > Hydrogenedentota > Hydrogenedentia > Hydrogenedentales > Hydrogenedentaceae > Hydrogenedens. The sequence goes on along the minus strand of JAIWNQ010000074.1, from coordinate 1,985 downwards.
CATTCTTCGATACTTCATAATAATAAACACTACAAAAAACAAAAAGTTCCAATAAGTCTCATTGTTGAAAGTTATACCCGTTTTTTTGCAAAATATTAAGAAATAATAACATTGGCCAGATTTATACAAATAAAATTGTTAAGATTATTCTGTAACGTGGAGTGTATCATTGTTATACGCAATAATTTCCGATATTCATGCTAATGCTGAAGCATTAAAAACAGTATTAGATGCTATTGATAAAGAGAAAATAGAACGGATTGTATGCTTAGGAGATGTTGTTGGATACAACGCATCTCCAAATGAATGTATTAACATTCTCAAAGAAAGAGATATACCAACCATCCTTGGCAACCATGATGCTGTCGCATGTGAGTTAGAAGAACCTTGGGGTTTTAATGCGGTTGCTCTACCTGCAATTTTATGGACTCGAAGGGAACTAACTGAAGAAAATCGCGAATGGCTACAACGATTACCAGACACATTAAATTTTGGAGATTTTGCCGCAGTTCATGGTGCCCCCAAAAATCATAATACTTACATCTTCACATGGGAAGATGTCCCTCCATTTTTATATTTTTTCGAAGAGCAAAATGTAACTTTGTGTTTTTATGGGCATACTCATATTCCCAGTGTTATTTCCTCAGAAGGAACATATAGTATTGACGAAGATGGCACATTCAAACTAAAAGATGGAAAAACATATTTTATAAATCCAGGTTCTGTTGGACAACCACGAGATGGGGATGCACGTGCTTCTTTTGGAATTTTAGATACAGAAACCATTACCTATCGTCAAATCCGAATTGAATACAATATTGAAGTTACTGCCCAACAGGTATTGGAAGCCAGCCTACACCCATTCCTCGCTGAACGATTACATCATGGTAGATAAACCATATCATTTTTTTAATAATAAAAAAAAGGACATCATCATGTCAGAAACAAAAGTCCATCGAAAATCAAAAGAAACAGAAATTGATTTAATTCTTGGCTACCCTGGAACAGGAATATCTGAAATAAATACAGGTGTTGGTTTTTTAGACCATATGCTATCACTATTTTCAAGACATGCTGGTATCGATATAAAATTAAAAGCAACGGGAGATTTAAATGTCGATGCACACCATACCGTAGAAGATGTTGGCATCTGTCTCGGAAAAGCATGTGCTCAACTTTTTACTGATTTGGAGAAAAGGAATCGTTTTGGGCATGCAGTTATCCCAATGGATGAAGCATTATCAGAAGTGGTGATAGACCTAAGCGGAAGACCATACCTTTATTTTTCCGCTGAACTTCCACATGTAAAACTGGGTAACTTCGATATTGAACTTACAGAAGAGTTCTTCAAGGCTTTCACAAACCATTTTAAAATAACTCTTCATATACTATTGCGATATGGCAAAAATACACACCATTGCATTGAGGCTATCTTCAAAGCCTTCGCAAAGGCATTCCTAAACGCCATTCAAGAAAACCCAAATTACATTAAATATGGTTCCTCGACAAAGGGTATCATTGACTCATGATTCTTATTATCGATTATGGAATGGGAAATTTAAGAAGTGCTCAAAAAGCACTTGAAAAAGTTGGGTTAGATGCAATAATTTCTGAAAACCCATCTGACTTAATAAAAGCTGATGCGGCTGTATTACCAGGCGTCGGTGCGTTTCGCGATTGTTATGAGGGCTTAAAACGTAAAGGCTTCGTTGAACCAGTTAAAGAATTCGTTCAAACTGGGAAACCTCTTCTCGGTATTTGTATAGGCTTACAATTACTTTTCGAATATGGTGAAGAAGGTGGAGGCTCAGAAGGTTTAGGTATCTTTAAAGGAGGTGTAGTTCGTTTCCCTCCCACTGAGACTACTGGACTGAAAGTTCCACACATGGGATGGAATTTTGTCCAACCCGTAAAGGACAAAACCAATCCCCTACTACCTAACAATTCAGGTGGGTATGCCTATTTTGTTCATAGCTACTACCCCA
>JAIWNQ010000073.1 GCA_020216745.1 Candidatus Hydrogenedens sp. | reverse complement strand
AACCAGAGGATAAATCCATCATTCTGGCAACCTGTGAATACGGTATTACATTTCCATGCATGGTTGGAGACAAAGCAGTCTTTGGCGTCCAGTTCCATCCCGAAAAAAGTCAGCAATTCGGACTTAACATCCTAAAAAATTTTGGTGAATTCATTAGGAGAAATAAATCATAACAATGTTCCAGCGAATATTAGTGCCCATAGATGGTAGTGAACAAGCACAGAAAGGGTTTAAATATGCATTAAATTGGGCAAAAAAACAAAATGGAACGATTATTCTTATACATGTAGTTGATATTAAATTGTTAGAGGGTCCTTTATTTCGCGATGTCGGAACTGTATTAGGCATGACTCCATGGACAAACTACCAAAATCAGATACGGACACTATTAGAAGAACGTGGAATGCAATATCTTAATGTTTGTGAAGAGGAATGCATTAAGAACAATGTTCCTTGTGAAAAAATCCTTACAACTGGCATTGTTTCCAGCAGTATATTACAACATAGCGAACTATGTGATATTTTAATTTTGGTTAAATCTGGGGAACACACCCGTTGGTTAGATGGATTCATGGGAGGGACAACACATGCGGTAATACGCCGCTCCAAAAGACCTGTGATTATTACAAATCAGTCTGAATTTCATCCAGGACCTATCCTTCTTGCTTACGATGGTTCTTCTTCCGCTCGAGAAGCATTACGTATATCCGCTGAACTAACAAAACTCTGGAATACCAATTGCCATGTCGTCCATGTATCAAACCCACCAGAAGAAGAAGTTATAAATGAAGCTATCAGTTATCTCGAAGCAAATAAAGTGAATCTAACTTCTCATCTTATCCGTGATAACTCACCAGTAAATGGAATATTAAATATAATCAAAGAAGTTTCCCCTGTAATTGTAACTATGGGTGCCTTTGGAAAAAACCGCGTTCATGAATGGTTATTAGGTAGTAATACCAGTTCCATTATTCATACAGCTGAATGTCCAGTACTACTAACAAGACTTAAATAATGTATGAAAAAGGATTTTCTATGAAAAAGAAAAAAATAATTAAAATGAACAAAGATGAGACATTAGAAACTATTGAACAAGAGCTTAACAGTGCCATTCAATATCTCGATGATGTAAATCAAAAAGTTTCTGAAATCCTTAAGGAATCCCAAAAAATAGAAGAAATTCCCTTAAATAATCAGAATGACATCACATTAGAGCCTCAACAAACGGAACAAACAAATACCACCCCTGAAAATAATTAACTTCCTTTTCAATAAAATAATAAACCTAAATAACACCATTCCTGCTTCACTTTTGAGTATAATAAAATGATTTTTTCCCCCTTAAGTTATGATTATTAAATTTATTCGTTTAAAATATAAATCAAAATGATGACAAAAGATAAAAAACCTTTAAAAATCTTACTCACCGACCCACATATTAAAGGTGGAGGGCAAATTACATATATTTGTAGACTTGCCAATGGTTTAACACAGCAAGGGCACGAAGTTTACGTTGGATGTATAAAAGAAAGCATTTTCGTTGAATTCTCAAAAACATTTCAATACATTCCTTTAAACATTTTCAACTTCAAAGGTGGTTTAAGACCCCAGTCATGGTCAAAAGACATTCGCACATTCAAAAATCTCCTTCTCAACTTAAAACCAGACATAATTCATGCAAATGGTTCTCAAGACCACTGGACTTCTGCCATCGCAAATGAACTTTTATCCCATCGTTTTTGTCTTGTTCGAACACGTCATAACACATACCCATTAAAAAATCATTATTTTAATCGATGGCTAAACTTTAAATGTACTGATTACCACATCGCTGTTTGCGAAATGGTTCGGCAAAACCTAATTAAACAAAACAACTTTCCAGAAAATCGGATTTGTTCTATCCATAACGGTGTTAATATCTCCGAATTTAAGCCTGATGAGGTTATGCGAAAAAAAGCACGACTCGAATTTGGATTTAAAGAAAACGATGTTGTTTGTGGAATCTCCGCACGATTAACTCCTGCAAAAGGACACACCTTCTTATTGCAGGCAATAAAAAGTATTGCCTCTGAATGTCCTGAGGTTAAGGTTTTAATATTAGGGGCTGGCTCACTCGAGCAGGAACTAAAAAAACAGGTAAAAGACTTAGAAATAACAGACAGGGTTGTTTTTGCAGGCTATCGGAAAGATATGGCGTTCTGCACCCAGGCTTTTGATATTGCAGTACTACCCTCAATTGACTGCGACACATCTTCATTCAGCCTTAAAGAAGCCATGGCAGAGGCAAAACCTGTTATTGCATCTAATTACGGTGGCTTACCAGAAATAGTATCAGACGGCATTGAAGGAATAATTGTCCCAGCAGGAACCGTAGAACCTTTGGCAAAGGCAATTAAAGAACTGGTAAAGAATCCCGAATTACGTGAAAGCATGGGAATAAATGCACAAAAACGTGCTATCAATATGTTTAGCCTTGAACAATTCATAAATAAAACGATAGAAGCATATTTTCATGCTCTGGAGTATTTTCATGCACGTACTACACATAGATGAACAAATGACATGGAGAGGTGGTGAACAACAAGCATGCTGGCTTATTCAAGGTCTAATTAATAAAGGTTTCAAAATTTTTGCCGTCGGTAAAAAAGACAGTGAATTTATAAAAAAGTTAAATACGATTTCAGGCGTGATAACGATTACCCTTCCACTTTCCTCTGAATTTGATTTATATTCTGCATGGAAAATAGCACAAATAGCAAAAAAAGAAAAGATTGACATCATTCATGCACATACAAGCCATGCCCATTCTATAGCCATAATATCAAAACTTTTTTATAATAAACCTAAAATTGTTGTGTCTCGACGTGTTAGTTTCCCACCACACAATAATTTCGTGTCAAAATGGAAATATAACCATGTAGATATAATTCTACCCGTTTCTTTTTATGTAGCAAAAATCCTAAAAGAAAACAATATCCCTGAACAAAAAATTTGTGTCGTTAGAAGTTCAATTGATTTATCTCATATTCAAAATCAACCATATTCAAAAAGCAACTTTAATATTGATAATAATACCTATGTTCTTTTCAATGCAGGAGCACTCGTTCCACATAAAGACCAAATTACACTGATAAAAGCTTTTAAGAAAGTACTAAAACAAATTCCAAACTGTATGCTTTTAATTGCTGGGGATGGACCCTTAAAAGAAACTCTCCAAAAAGAAATAACGGCGAATGACTTAGAAGGAAACGTTTTACTATTAGGCTATAGGAAAGATATCCCTCAGATTATAAAAATGTCTGATGTCTATGTCTCTTCAAGTTGGTCAGAAGGATTAGGTACCTCCGTGCTCGAAGCATTAGCTTGTGAGAAACCTGTCGTAGCAACAGAAGCAGGTGGCGTCCCTGAAATGGTTATAAACAATAAAACAGGTCTATTAGTGCCAGCACAAAATCCTACATTACTTGCCGAAGCAATAACCTACATCTTAAAAAATCCACAAAAAGCTTTAGATATGGCAAAACAAGGAAAAAAACATATTGAAGATTATTTTACTGTTCAAAGAATGGTTGAGGAAACAATTTCGGTATATCAAAAATTGATAGAATAACTATTTATAAATAGGTTTAAAACCAACTACGAACAATACTATGAAACCAGGTATCACCATATTAACATTAATTCCAAATGCAGGTGACCGATTACCTCGTTGTCTTGAGAGCCTCGCCTGGGCTGACGATATTTTTTGCGTAGTAGACCCAAACACAAATGATGGGTCAGAAGAGTTAGTAAAGAAATACACAAATCATGTCGTAGTCCACGAATATATTAACGCTGCAGACCAAAGAAATTGGGCAATTCCACAAATCACTACAGAATGGACACTCGTATTAGACGCAGATGAGTGGGTTTCTCCAGAACTCGCAAAAAAAATACAAGAAATAATAAAAGACCCAAACAGCCTCGATGGTTATTATATTCGTAGAATGTCATACTTCTTCGGCAAACTTATAAAACATTGTGGCTGGCATAAAGATTACAATCTTCGCTTGTTTCGCACAGCAAAAGGCAGATATAAAAAACAACGAGTTCACAGCCATGTTATTGTTGATGGTTCCTGCGGATATATTCATGAAGTAATGTACCATGATACCTACCGAAATTTTGATGAATACTTAAAAACCGCTCACCGTTTTACAACATGGGGTGCAGAAGATGCCTATGAACGGGGAAAACGAACCTCATGGGTAGACCTCACACTTCGACCTATCGCGAGATTTATTAAAATGTATTTTATACGCCGTGGTTTTCTTGATGGTTATCACGGCTTGGTTCTATGTGGACTTTCTGCCTTCTCTGTATATCTAAAATATGCAAAACTATGGGATATCCAACGGAAACACGGGGAAAAACACTACAGTCATAACAAAAACGTATGAGTTTAATCCGATTTGAAAATATTTACAAGTCATTCCCAGGAAAAGTTGTATTGGATAATGTAAATTTTCAGGTAGATCAAGGAGAACATATTGCACTTGTAGGGCGAAACGGATGTGGAAAAACAACCTTGTTTCAATTAATTGCAAACCGACTGGAACCTGACCGCGGTATCATTGAACGTCAAAGAAACACACGCATCTCTTATCTTGAACAAATTCCATCTTTCCCACCAAACTTAACTTTACTCGAAATTGCAGAGACCTCTTTTAATGAATTAAAGGAAGTGGAAAAACAGTTAAAAATACTGGAAACTAAAATATCTCAAGGGCAAACAGAATTACTTAATGAATATGCAAAGTTACAATCCTTCTATCATTTACATGGTGGGTATCATTATCCATCTCTTATTAAAAAAATTCTAACTGGATTAGGATTCACTCACGAAAATTGGGGACAAAAATTTCATGAATTAAGTGGTGGACAACAGACACGCTTATTATTAGCCCTATCTCTACTTCAAGATGCTGATGTACTACTTTTAGATGAGCCAGATAATTATTTAGACATTGAAGGGAAAGAATGGCTTGAAGATTTCCTCATCTCTTCAAATAAAACCATCATCCTAATCTCACACGACCAACGTTTACTTTCAAAATTCCCCACACGAATTTTAGAACTCGAAAATGGAAAAATCACATCTTACCCTGGTTCCTATGAAGAGTATCGTAATGCAAAAGAAGAAGTATACCTAAAACAACAAGAATTATATGAACGACAAGAAAAAGAATTAAGAAAACAAGAAGAGTGGATTGAACGTTTCCGATATAAAAAAACACGGGCACGGCAAGTCCAGAGTCGTATTAAACAACTCAGTAAAACCACGTTGGTTAATGAGCCAAAAAAAGTAGACCCTAAAATAAATTTTCAAATTCAATCTAATAAACAAAGCGGACATCTCATTATTCATGCAGAAAATTTAAGTATGCAATACGGCGACAAAGTCCTTTACAACAACGTAACATTCCAGTTATACCGAAATGAGCGAATGGGCATTATCGGTCCCAATGGTTCAGGAAAAACAACCTTAATAAAACATATTCTCGGTAAACACAAGGGAACTGGGGGCACTATTCGTTTTGGACATAATGTAAAAATTGGATACTATGACCAACACCATCATAATTTAAATCCGGAAAACGAAGTCATTCAGGAAGTTCAACATATAGCCCCTGAAATATTAGCATCATCACTTCGGACATTTTTAGGTGCTTTCCTGTTTCATGGAGATGATGTATTTAAAAAAGTAAAGACATTAAGTGGAGGCGAACAAAGTCGTCTTGCTTTAGCAAAACTTATTCTACAAAAACCTAATGTACTTCTATTAGATGAACCGACAAACCACATGGACCTCGCCTCACGAGAAGCACTGGAAAACGCACTACAAGTCTTTGACGGCTCTATTATCCTCGTAACCCATGACCGTGAATTGTTAGATCAAATCGTCGACAGGCTTATTGTCCTCAAAGAAAACAAAACAGAAGTGGTCTGGGGCAACTACTCTCACTATTTGTGGAGAGAAAAAAACGTTACAGTGACAGAATCAACCCCTACACATAATAGAAAATCACGAACAGATAAAATAGAACTCATTGAAGAAGCTAAAAAGGAAAAACGCGAACAACGAAAAAAAGAAAGACGAAGAGCAGAACTCGAAAAACAAATTGAAATATTAGAAAATGAAATTGAAGAGTTAGAAATGTCTTTCTCAAACGTAGATCCAAAAAATTTCCAAAGAATTAAGGAACTCAACCAAGACTTAAAAATAAAAAAAGAACTGCTTAACTCACTTTACAACGAATGGGAAACATTGATAGAATAAAGTATATATTATATTATTAAATAAAAACTTGACATTTTGATACTATTTTGATAAAAATAGTAGTATTATTATTGAAATAAAAGGAGCATTAAAAAATGAAACATCTCCGAGTTTTGACACGGAAACCCGCAAAAATGCAGGTGGTAAGCAATTTTCAAGCATGGAAAGATTTCTTAGTAAAACTTACTGACCAAATTATTGAATTTATTTTTATTAAAACATCTTGATTAAAAAGGGTTCTATAGATGAAAAAGAACAAACATATATTCACAATTACAACTATTCCCGCCGTGGCTCAGGTCAGCAATTTTCAGATAAAGCTCCAAGCCACAACAGATATAATAGACAGACTGTTATTGGTTCCACGCCAATCACCATGGAAAGCCACAGGTCCTACAGGTGAAACTACAGATACAGACACGAACGTAGATACTGGAACAATAACAGGTGAAACAACAACTGGAGTATAACACCCTAACCTAAATTCTACTTTGTGTTACATTGGTAAGGGCGATTCTCAATTCATCACAATCGCGAAAACGGTTCTCTGGTTTTTTAGATAGCAACTTCATAATCAAATCGCCAAGAGCAATCGGACAACGAGGATTAACGGTAGAAGGATGTTCAGGCATCACATTCACATGACAATAATACAACTGCTGTAGGTTATCCACTGGGAAAGGTAGCTTTTCTGTAAACATCATATACATCGTAATACCTAAGGAATATAAATCTGACTTTGGAGTTACACGTTCACCCCTAATAACTTCAGGTGCTACAAACATTGGGGTTATCTGCTGGCTGATATTTCTATCCAAAAGTTCTAATATGAAGTTATTACCGAACAACGAATAGTCTGCTATCTTCACCAGACCTCTTCTTGTGAAAAGAACATTCGCTGGCTTAAAATCATGATGCACAAAACCATTATCATGAAGAAACTGTAAACCTATACATACTTGAACAACAATATTAACCCTCTCCTGTAAATTCCAAGGTCTATTATTAAGATACCATCTCAAATTAGGTCCATCCACAAACTCCATAAGCATACATCGCCCTTCGTCCCCATCAATAAAATCATAGATTTGCACCAAATTGTGATGCCTTAACTTCTTAAATTTCTTCACATTTTGAACTAAATCCAATAAATGTAATCGATTCCTAAAAAAATTCTCACGGAATAATTTGACTGCAACTGGTTCCCCTTTCTTAGTATCAACTCCCTGATATACGATACCCGTTCCCCCCTGTCCTAATATTCGTACTAACCGAACATGATATAATTGTGAACGGTCTGGAGCATAGGAAGAATCCGACATACAATAATTACTCCTTTTATTCTTCCTCGTGTTTACCCTTTTTAAATTTTAAGTCTAACGTGGGTGCATCACCCCACATCCCATCTAAGTCATAATAATCTCTTGCTTTCTGACGGAAAATATGAAAAACAACCGAGCCATAATCCATAACCATCCAATTATCCTGGAAGCCCCCTTCAGTCGATAAAGGGGTAATTCCTTTCTCCTTTAATTCTTCATAAACCGAATTAAATACCGCTTTTTGTTGAGGCTCACTCATAACTGTACAAAGAACAAAACTATCAGCAATCAAGGTCAACCCTTCTACGTCATATGCCTTTATGTCTTTTGCTTTTTTCTCTGCAGCAACACGAGCAATGGCTCTTGCCACAGTAAGAGATGATGGCTTACGCCGTCGTTTGGACACATTAGTTATTGTCGAACTTTTCTTTTGCACTCTTAAAATCCTCTACCTTTCAAGTTCTTCTTTTAGTATATCATTTACCATTTTCGGATTGGCTTTACCACCTGTTTTCTGCATAACCTGACCCACAAAGAAACCAAATAACTTCGTCTTCCCACTCCTATATTGTTCTACCTGAGAAACGTTTGCATTTATGACTTCTCTTATTACCTTACGTATTGCACCTTCATCTGTTATTTGAACTAAACCTTCTTCTTTTATAATCTCTTGTGGATTCCTTCCCGTTTTAAAAACTTTCCGTAGCACTTCTTTCGCAATCTTACCGCTAATAACCTCATCTTTTACTAATGAAATAAGTTCGGCTATATGCTCAGGTTTAACAGGAGATTGTTCAATGGTAGAATTTTCATAAGTAAGTACTGCTTGCAACTCAACCTGTATCCAGTTTGCTGATTGCTTCGGGTCAGCTCCACATTTCACTGTTTTCTCGTAATAATCTGCCATTTCCTTCGTTGCTGTTAAAACAGTAGCATCATATTGAGACAAACCATACTGTTCCTGAAAACGTCTTCTCCTTGCTTGAGGCAGTTCAGGCATCTCATTTTGGATTTTGTCTACCCATTCTTTAGAAACAGCCAAAGGAACAAGGTCCGGCTCCGGAAAATAACGGTAGTCATGAGCAGACTCTTTATGCCGTTGTGAAAAAGTTACTCCACGGTCAGGATCCCAACCCCTTGTCTCCTGAATTATCTTCTCTCCTGCACGGATAAGATTAATTTGCCGTTCTATTTCATAATCTATCGCTTTAACTACACCACTAAAAGAAGCCACATTCTTTATCTCTGTCTTCACACCCAATGTCTCAACCCCTTTTTCACGAACACTAACATTTGCCTCTGCACGCAATGAACCTTCTTCCATATTACAATCACTAACTCCTAAATACTCTAACAAAAGTTTGAGCTCATTCAAAAAAACAAAAACCTCCTCGGAAGACCTTAAATCAGGATAAGTCACTATTTCTAACAACGGAACTCCACTACGGTTAAAATCAATTCCACTATATCCACCGCCTAAATCATGCGTATTTCGTGCTGTGTCTTCTTCAAGATGGGCACGTAAAATTCTGACCCGCTTTGAGACACCATTCACATCTATATCTAAATAGCCATCCCGACATAGAGGCAAATCATATTGACTAATTTGATAGTTTTTCGGCAAATCAGGATAAAAATAATTTTTCCTATCCATTTTCGACCATGAAGCAATAGAACAATTTAATGCTAAACCTACTGCAATCGCTTTATCTACAAACGCCTTATTTAAAACAGGTAAAACACCAGGCATACCCAAACAAATGGGGCATACTTGCGTATTAGGTGGAGCATGAAAATTTGTGCTACAAGAACAAAACGCTTTTGACTTTGTATCAATTTCTACATGAACTTCCATTCCTATAACTGGCTCATATTCCATACGCTTGTTATTCCCTCTAATTTATAGGTGGCGAACCAAGATTCTGTTCACAATTGACTTCGTATAGATACGCCACCGATAATAGATTTTCTTCATCAAAATGTTTACCAATAAACTGCATCCCTACCGGCAAACCTTCTTTAGATAATCCACATGGAACAGAAATTGCCGGTAACGCTGACAAGTTAACAGATATGGTATATATATCACTCAAATACATTTCCAAAGGATTCTGAATTTTTTCTCCAAATCGGAACGCAGGGGTGGGTGAAGTCGGTCCTACAATAACATCACAATCCTGAAATGCCTTCTGAAAATCTTGAGTGATTAATTTGCGAACTTTTTGTGCTTTTAAATAATATGCATCATAGTACCCACTGGACAAGACATACGTCCCTAACAAAATACGCCTCTGCACCTCAGGTCCAAAACCTTCACTACGCGTACGTTTGTACATTTCTATAATATCACTCGTCTCCG
>JAIWNQ010000092.1 GCA_020216745.1 Candidatus Hydrogenedens sp. | reverse complement strand
GTTTTGTCAATCCCTTTTTAAATCCTGTTTTCGGCTTTTCGATATAAAGTATACACCCAACAAAAGTCCCCCTAAGAGTATACAAGGGATAGGAAACAAATTCACACTTAAACCATAGTGAACATTCAAATAAACTTTTTGTGTCTCAACGACATAAAAATCATCGGATACCTGACACCAATACCAACCAGAATCTTCCACCTCTACATGTTCAATTACTAAAGACTGAGATGCAATATCATGGAATATTACAGGAGACGAACAATTGAACTCCTTACAATAATACCATTGATAATTGATAAGTCCATGTGCATCCTTTACCTGAACTGAAAAGACACAATCTTCCCCTACAACCTTGTTTATATAATCCCCTTCCTCAATCCATGCGGAAAGCATAGGTTCTCCTTCATTACAACCTTCCCCTTCAACATTCCCTTCTTGTCCCTCAGTATTTCCCTCATGATAACCTTCCATTGACCCTTCTCCCTCATCAACTCCTTCTTGAAAGCCTTCTATAAGACCTTCCCCTTCGACAATCCCTTCCATTACCCCTTCTATCACTCCTTCTGATGTGCCTTCCATGGTCCCCTCTGAAAATCCCTCCACCATTCCTTCTAAATAACCTTCAACGACACCTTCTCCTTCAACAATTCCTTCTTGAGAACCTTCTACCAACCCTTCCCCCTCAACAAGACCTTCTCCTTCAATGACCCCTTCCGAAACCCCTTCCGTTATACCTTCTCCCTCATTTATACCTTCACTTATTAAAATAAAATATGCTGTATAATCTCTACTCTCCGTTACATTTAATTCACTTCTATTGGATGTTAATACTCCATCGGACCAATGGTCAAAAATATAACCTGAATCAGGAACTGCTACAACCTCTGTTCCATTATCACCCCGCATTATAATTTGCGTTTCATCTCCAGAAATACTACCCCCTATCCCTGTAAAATAATGAATTGTATATGAGGGTGGTTTTTTGAGTTTGCCTATTTTATAACTCTCTATTCCACCAACAGTATAAAAATTTCCGCCCACATATAAATTTTCAGAAGAATCAACTGCTAAACCTTTTATATAATGAGAACCTCCACTTACTCCAGAGGTTATACTACGCCAATCACTGTCATACCACCATGCCAACGAATTAGATGGGATACTCCCTCCTGCAAAGGTAAAATCTCCACCCACGAAAATAGAACCCTCTGATGGGGTAACAATTGAATATACAATCCCGTTGATACCTCCATTTAAAGGTTCCCAGATGGAACCATCCCAGACTGCGATTTTACCAGCACTTACACCCCCTGCAATTGTAAAATTACCACCTGCATAAACTTTACCTGCTGAGCTTACCGCTAAAGCATTTACAGGTCCATTCACGCCACTACCCATTGCATGCCAATTAGTCCCGTCCCAATAAGCTATGTTAGATACAGAAAGGCTCCCTGCACTTTGAAACTCCCCTCCAACATATACATTCCCATTAGAATCTGTAGCAAGAGCAGTTACACTCGGGTTGCTACCTCCACTTACTCCAAAGTAAGGCTCACTCCAAACTGACCCATTCCAAAAAGCAATTCGACTAAAATACATAACTGGTGACCCTCCTGATTGTGTAAACTTACCACCTGCAAACAACCTACCATCACTCGTTACTGCAACCGCATAAACAACATCGTTAAACCCATTTCCAAGAGTCGTCCAATTTGAACCTGTCCACTTTGCAATACGGTTAAAGTATGTCGTCCCAGAACGAGTAAACGACCCACCTGCATAAATAACTCCACCCTGACCTAAAACCATCTTTTCTACCGCACCATCGTCAAATCCATTCCCCATTTGTTGCCATTGAGTTCCATTCCATTTTGCCACTCTCTTTGCAGGAATATTATTAATCGATGTAAAACTACCTCCACAATAAATGTTACCATTGGTATCAGCCACAATTGATGTTACAACTCCATCAGTCCAGTTGGAACTCAAAGATTCCCAATCTCCATCCAAGTAAGTAGGGTCGACATACAATGGATAACAAGCTTCATTGTCCTCAATTTCAATACTCACCATACCAGCATCATCATTCATAACGAACTTAGCAGGAAGTTTACGCCCAAACACATCAAAGACATAAAGCCTTGAGTACATAGTATTTTTACAATTAAGAATAGCCACTGTTCCAGAATTGGTTTCTACTTTCTGATTTAACGTTAACAAGTTTAACCTAAGAGGTCCCTCTCCATAAATTCTTTCATAAATAACAAAATCTTGACGAATCCCGTCCATTGTAGAAAACACAAATTCGCTTATGCCGAAATACTTTCTGACGAAAAAATGACCATTGACATTATTTATGTCTCTACATTGAAATTTAAATTCGGCATTGGCACGGGATAAGGAAAAAGGCAAAAAAACATCAAATTGCCTATCTAATTTGCCTTTATAAAATTCTTCACTACCTGCAAACAAACAAAAATTAAAAAAGAGAGCAAAAAGTAAGAACGGCAGATATATTATCCTATTAACATATAAGAAATAAAACATCTCCTTCCTTCCTCTTATATTAATTTTTATTTCGCTTAAAAACACTCCTCAAACTACTTGACTTTCTTCTTATTTCCACATATTATTTGTAATAAATTAAGCATTTGTCTATCCAACTTATGTCCTTCCCAATCCTCATACTGCACATCTTCCCTTCCAGAATCAACAGGACCAAATGGACCTATAAAATTCCATAACGACCAACCCCATCCTGCCTCGTAAAATAAAGAAAGGCAATCCTCCATCCATTTTAATACCGCTTTATGAGGTGTCTTATTATATGCCCCAAATTCACCTACAAATATAGGTATGCCTTTTTCTTCTAAAGATTTCCATGGCTTTATTATCTTCTCTCTTAATCTATCTTTATCCCAAACAATCTCACCTTCTTTATATGGATAATCAGGAACTGGAACCCCATCCCATTGTCCAGCCCAAGAAGCCTTATAGTGCGTAATTGTAAAAGGTTGGTACATATGTAAATTGGCAACAATACCAAAATCAGCCAGTTCAACAGGAGGAAATGCTCCCCATAACCTACCATCACAATGAATAGGTCGAGTTTCATTTACTTTACGAATTTCTTCAATTAATTTACCGACCACCTTTTTATGTTTTTCAGCAGACACATTACCTGGTTCATTAAAAAGATTAAAACTCAATTCATTGGAGGGAATATCCTTATACCTTTCCGCAAAAATACGCCAGTGATAAGCACATAGATTTAACGCCTCTTCCTCCTCCCATAAATTTAATTTTTCCTCTGGTTTTGCTACAGTCCACCCTGGCGCCCGATGAAAATTTAAACATACATGAATCCCATAGTTCTTACCAAATTCTATCGCTTTATCTATCCCCTGCAATACTTCCTCTTTAATATTATAGGGAGAATTCTCCTCTGTCCAACAACGATAATCCATAGGCAAACGAACAAAGTTAAAACCCAATTTATGTATTGCTAAAAACTCTTCCTCCTTAAATGGCGTCATTCCATGAACCATAAAATAATTTAACAAATTAAAACCGTGATATTTACCCCATTGACCTGAGATAGATTTATTCGATACCAACAAATCTTTTTTTTCTATATCCCCACTTCTTTCCGCAAATAACAGGTTTCTTGTCCCTATCAAAAAAGTAGGGAAACACACAGACATACTCTTTAAAAATGTTCTTCTATTCACTTTTATATCCATTAAAAAACGGCTTGTAGAGAATTTTCTCTACAAGCCATATAAATAGTATTACCTTAAAAAAACTACTCTTTTTCAGGTTCTTTACCTGTTAAACCAGAAAAGAAACCTGTCAATATTTTGGTAACTAATCCTGTGAAATATTCCACAACTGTTACAATAATTTGTTTTAATAATAAATTAAAATTCATAATTTTACCCTCCTATGATTTATTTTTATGAACTACTTGAAACACCAAACAAAGACAAAAGCTGTTGTGTGAGCCAGCTGGCAAAAAACTTTATCACCACGCCGACTATAATATTAATTAAATCAGCCAAAATCATTTTTTACTCCTTTCATTTACGGATGAAAATACGTTTATAAAATAACTCCTCACTTTGGAGTTAAAAAATACCTTACTAACAAAATTATATAAACTCAATAATTGTTTACAAATTATACATCACTCTCTCTTAAAATGCAAATAACAAATTTTTACAAAATTAATTCAAAATAAAAATTTACTATTTTACACATAATATTTAATATTTTTAATGCATTCCTAAATTTCTATATCACCGCCTTTACATACGATATTTTGTTATAGTATGTTAAATTAAAGTATATTTTTTAATTAAATATCGTTTATTTATGAATTAGCAGAACATATTAGTAAATTTTTGCTTTTATATTTATATTAATCGCATTATAGCATGCCTATTAAAAGAAACTTATAAATTGATACACATAAAATAACCTTAGAATCAAAGCGTAATCAAAACCTTTAATATTCTTAAAGAAAGGGTCAAAGAATGAGAAGCATAAAAGTAAAAATAACTATTTTTTTCTTATTCCTATTTTTATCTCTCTGTGAAATATGTTTGGCAGATGCTCCATCGAAAACAATACAATATGAACCCATAAAATTTTTACCCGACAATCCGCCTCTTTACTTTTCAAATACAAACTTTAAAGACCCTTATTGGGAAATAGATTTCTCTAAAACGGACATCGCTGTCTTTAACCATCCATCTTTATCTTTGTTCGGTTCACCAAAAAAATTCATACTACATCTGTGGTCAAGTTCTTCTGGAAGCGAATTAAACTTTATTTTTGCTTCACATTTTCAGTTTTTCCAAAAAAGCATAGGTCCTCTACGTTTTGGCGAACAGGTAATAGAATTCAATGCTCCCCCTGAGGGATGGAATTTTCACTCTGGTGAGAACGACGGCAGGGTACGTCTACCCCTAAGATTCTTAAGTTTAGAAATAAGAAAATCAGCATGCCCAAGCGATATATTACATCTACAAATATTAGATTTCAAATGTGAGACAGAAATTACGCCTAATCAAGAATGTGTTCTTATTCCCAAAAATGAGGAGAACAACAAAGACAGCATTTTCTCTTCATGCACTTTTATAAATCTTCTACCTCAAAATGTTTGTGGCAAATTAACTGTCCATTTAACAGATTGGGAACAAAATATTATCTCCTCATATTCGCAAGACCTAACATTACCCCCAAATGCTCAACCTATAAATATAAAAATACCTGCACACATTCCCATCGAAAAAAATGTCATCGAAATAAACTGGATTTTTGAAAGAAACGATTTACAAAGTTTCAATGTGAATACAACATACTGCAGAAATCTCGATTATCCAATTAATAGAAAAATAGCCCCAGATTCCCCATGGGGCATGGGATTATATTTACTTCGTTACGGTTCTGACCAAAAAAGCCGTGAATTATCCGCAGAAATTGCTTCCAGAGCAGGCATCAAATGGACAAGAGAAGATTTTGTGTGGGCTCATATAGAACCTGAACCCGGAAAATTTCAATTTGATTATTATGACAATCTTGTAAATACAGCATTAAATTATGGCATTAGTGTGTATGGCATTCTTTGTTATTGGTCAAACTGGACAGAACCCTATACTCTCAAAGGGATTGAAGATTTCGTTCGCTATACTGAAGCTACAGTAGAGCATTTTAAGGACAGAGTTAAGTTTTGGGAAATTTATAATGAACCCAATATATTCTTCTGGCAGGGACCCAAAGAACTTTATCCAGAATTAGTAAAAAGGTGTTATGAAACCATTAAGAGAGTTGACCCTTCAGCACAGGTCCTTGCAATTTCTACATCAGGAATTGATTTCAATTTTATAGATTTCTGTATGAAAGCTGGTACTCCGTTTGACATTCTAACCATACATCCTTATCGAAGAGTTCTTGATGAAGAAAAATTCATATTCGAATTAAAAAGGGTAGCAAATCAAGTTCAAAACCGCCCTGTATGGATAACTGAAATGGGATGGAGTAGCCATCTATGGCAAAACGGTGTAACTGAACGAGAACAAGCATTACTCCTGGCACGTTCTTACCTATCAGCCATTGCTTCAGGTGCCGTTCAAAATATCAGCTGGTATGATTTCCGAAATGATGGTGATGACCCATTTTATTTTGAATCTAACTTCGGGATCATCAAAAATAACTTTGCACCCAAACCTGCATTACGTGCATGTGCTAATATATGTAATTTACTGCCTGATAATAAAATAAACAATTGTGATAATCTTGGAAATAACATCATCGCATTTAAACAAGGTGAAACCATTGTCCTCTGGCCTACAAAAGAAGACACACACTTAACCGCCAGAATTATCTCACCTCCTGTAAAAATTCAAAATCTCATGGGTGAAACAATGTCAGAATACAACAAAAAAGCAATTATAACATTAAATCTACGCAAGGGCTATCCAATATTCATACTCGGTGGCTCTGTAAAGTTCCTCAAACCTAAAAATTAGAGCTTCGCCTTTTTAAGTTCTTCAATCTCACTATCAATACTTTGAATAACTGGAAAACGAAATCCTGTTTTGGGGTCAAAATCAGGTTCAAGCACCTTTAATGAAACGGGATGCTGGTCACGTTTCCATTGATTTGCAACAAACCTCTTTGCAAAGTCTTCTGTCCATTTTTTCAATTGTTCCGATGTATATTCTGGAAATCTTATACATATAACCCGCCAACAGTCCACAAGCGAGAATCTCTGCTTTGCAAACAAATATATTAACTCATCTAAAACCCTATACGGCATAAGGTCACCCTCATCTGTCTGATTTGGGGCTAATTCTGCCGTCGGTGGAATCTTAAGAATTTTTTCTAATGACTTAATACCTCTTGTCTCCGCAAGATACTCAAGTAGTGAAGATATAACCGTCTTTGGCACGTTTGCAATTGGAGAAAATCCTCCTTCGTTATCTCCACCTGTTGTGGTATATCCCACCGCCGACTCACTTAAATTAGATGTAACCAATAATAACCCATTCACATTATTAGCCCAATTAAGCATCATAGCACCACGAATACGCGCTTGAAGATTTTGTCGTGTTAACGGTTTGATATTCTTACCAGAACCTACAATTTCTTCCGCCTTTTTAAGGGCTATCTCCGCCTCCTCATGAATAGAAACCAACTTAAATGGCACTTCTAATTCCTTAGCTAACGCTTCTGCGGATTCCCTTGTTGCTGTGCTACTATATTCTTTATGTGGCAAATAAATACACGCAACCTTCTCTCTATACTTCTCTGGATGTTTACCTTCGTTTAAATTCTTTCCCGCCTCAACAGCAAGAAGCAAACATAATGCACTATCTCTACCCCCTGAAAGAGCGACCAAAAACATTTCAAATATGCCTACCTTCTCATAATAATCCCGCAATCCTAATGATAACGCCTTATACAATTGCTCAAAATAATTATTACTTATTGATTTGTCATCCTCTTCTGCTTTTTCTATAACATAAAAACTTTTCGGCAATCCCTTAACCCATTCTTTTAAAGGAGACGGTTTATATTGAGATAATCCCACAATAACCTTCTTTGACTCCCCTTGCTTCTCATATTGAAGGGATTCCATTTTCCATGTTGAATTCTCTTTACGAACTCGTGTAACTTCATCCAAATCTATAACAGTTGATGTCAAAACCCATCTCCGATTCGATAAAATAGCCCCCTCAACCACATGCCCCTCAGGAGTAGCAATTATACCTCCCCCATCAAAAACAAGACGGCTATTATCACAGCCTAACAAATTAGAATAAATATATATCACTTTTAGTCGCATTGCATTCGCAAGTATTAACTGCTTTCTCAATTGGTTCTTCAGCGGATTAAAAGGAGATGCACTTAAATTACAAATAATTTCCGCACCATGAATAGCACGCTCCACAGACGGAGAATATGATGACCATACATCTTCACAAATTTCAGCAGAAACTTTTCCAAAAGGTAAGTCAAAAATTAAATCCCCTGCAGGCAAATCATAAATTTCTGTAGTTCCTGAATCCCACGAAGACCAATACCTCGCCTCATAAAATACTTGATATGTCGGCAAATATTTCTTCAGCACAAATCCATGTATCAGACCATCACATAAAAAAGCACCTGCATTAAATAAATGCGATTCCTTCTTCACAGGCAAACCCACGAAAACACCTATCCCTCTGGTATGCTCTGCAATCCTTTTCAGATCATCCCAACTCCGTACTACAATTTCATCCCAGAATAAACGGTCTTCCAAACTGTACCCGCTTACCGCCAACTCCGGCGTAACAAGCAAATGCACACCTTCCTTTTTAGCAGTTTCGATAACTTCACATAACGTATCCGCATTCCTCTTAAAATCACCAACTTTAACCGATACAGAAGCGGTTGCAACACGAATTAATCTCATATCTGGTCTCCTATTGTAAAACAACACCTGCTTCAGGATTTTGCCACAAGTGATTCTTTAATTCACCTAATTGTGTAGAAAGAAGAACTCGATATACTTCGGGATTCCGAAGTCGTTTATATTCCTCAGGGAGTGCTTGCATTTGCTTTCTAACTCTCTCCCTAATAACATGAACAGAATCCAGCGGTATAATAATCTCGCCGTCTCGGAATACCTCCTTCAATAACGGTTCAGCATAATATATTCCTTCTATCTTCTGTCCAATATGTGGAAAAAGTCTTGACCGTGCATCTACTGTTCCACCCTTCGGATAATCTTCTCCTTCTAAATACATAACATCGCCAAGTAAATACCCATCTTCATTATAATACCTAACAGGAACTTTTCTCCCAGGGTCTGTACTTTTTTCAATATTCCCTGTTATTTTTATCCGAGACTCCCATGCTTCTTCCCTTAAAACAGCCACAAGTTTATACACACCATTTAATGCTGGACAATCATAAGAAGTAATTAAATGGGTTCCTACACCCCACACATTAATCTTCGCCCCCTGTCTCCTTAAATCCGCTATCAAATCCTCATTAAGGTCATTTGAACCTATAATAGTAGGATTTTCAAAACCCGCTTCCAACATCATTTTATATGCAACCTTGCTTATCCTCGCTAAATCACCCGAATCAATTCGAATAGCAGGCTTTACATCGAACCCTTGTTCACGTAATTCTTTAAACACCTGTATTGCGTTAGGAATACCACTTTTTATCGGGTCATACGTATCGACCAATAGCACACACCTTTGCGGATAGAGACGGGCAAAAGCACGAAATGCCTCTAACTCTGATTGATAACTCATCACCCAACTATGTGCGTGAGTACCCGTTACTGGAATGCCATATATCTTCCCTGCCATTACATTTGAACTCGCAACACATCCCCCAATATACGCAGAACGCGAAGCAATCGTACCCCCATCAGGACCATGTGCCCTACGCAGTCCAAACTCAATCACTGGATCAGGCTCCGCTGACAAACAAACACGGGCAGATTTGCTCGCGATTAGTGTTTGATAATTCAAAAAATTCAAAAGGGCTGTTTCCACCAATTGTGCTTCTAATAACGGTCCTTCTACTTGAACAATAGGCTCAAATGGAAAAACAAGCGTTCCCTCCGGAACGGATGTTATCTTTAAGTGCACCCTAAACTCTTTTAAAAATGCCAAAAAATCTTCATCAAACAATTTAAGGCTTCGTAAGTAATCTATATCATCTTTCGTAAACTTCAAATTTTTTAAATATAGTAAAAACGATTCTAAACCCGTAAAAATAGCAAAACCCGAATGAGGTGGCAAACTACGGAAAAAGTAATCAAATGTCACCGGAATTTGCCCCCGACCTTCTTTAAAATATCCTGCCATCATTGTTAATTGATACAAATCCGTTAACAATGCAAGATTCTTTCTCTCAAACCACGGTGCAATATCGAATGTGTCCATATATCTATTCTTCCACTTAATAATAAACCAAAATCGCTATTTCCTCTCAGATAGAACCTCTTTCTGTAACCATTCTTCAGCACAATCAATAATCTCGGCATGGTCAAACGCCAAATCTGGAAGTTCATCCAATACAAACCAATTAACATCACCTGCGTCATCTGACGGACGCACAGCCATATCTGTTTTCCCGAGTATCCCTACAAATGCAATACTTATCGTTCTACCTCTTGGGTCTCGTCTTGGATTACTAAATGCCTTTAGTTGTAACAACTTTACCCCTTTCAAACCTGTCTCTTCAAAAAGTTCTCTCTCAACAGCCTGTTCTAACGTCTCTTCCTCATCCACAAAACCCCCAGGCAACGCCCAATAACCTTCAAAAGGAGAATTAACACGTTTAACCAACAATACTTCCCAATCCGTATCTCGTTTTCGAAACACTACTGCGTCCACAGTTACCGCAGGTCTTGGATATTCATAGATAAAATGTCCTTTATGTTTCATACATATCTCCTTTTCATAAAAGGTTAACACTTATGATATACTATTTCACAACTTCGGAAAATAACCTCTATATAATCATTATAAACCTTCAAAGGAATTTCCAATGAACTATCCTTCTATCATCAAAAAAACTATTAAATGGACTTTATATAGTATATCAATCATTATAGTCCTTATTTTAATTGGATTTTTATACCTCTTTCGAACTGCTATTCATCATAGGTTTATAGATTTCCCACGTGAAAAGAAAGCATGGGAAGAATTGCGGAAACAATATCAACAACCTGTATATGACGACGGTTGGAATGATTACGCTGGTGTCTGTCATAGCCATTCCGAACTGTCGCATGACAGTATGGTTCCATTCCCTGAAATATTATCAGCGTTAAAACAAGAACACCGACAATTTATCTGTTTATCTGACCACTGTGATAACGGCAAAGCTGATTATTCAAAGCAATGGCGAGGTGAACATGATGGCGTCATCTTTATCCCTGGTTTTGAAATGAATTATGGATTCATGCCCTGGGGACTTCCTCCTGATACTGTACTTGACTGCAAAAAAGATCCAGAATCACTTGCCAAAGAAATTAATGAAAAAGGAGGTTTACTTTTCTTCGCTCATTCCGAAGAACCACGTGAATGGAATCTTCCCCAACTAAACGGAATGGAAATTTACAACATACATACAAACTTCAAAAGTCTTGATAAAAAATTCTTAATATATCAACTCGTACCCGATATCATTCTAAATCTCAACAAATATCATGAACAATTGCTACGAAGCATTTTTAGTCCCCTTACCGAAGTGATTCAACGGTGGGATGAAATGAACATTACTCGGAAAATTGTAGGAATTTCAGCAAACGATTGCCATCAAAACACAGGTTTTGTTGGAAAAATAACTCCTCAAGGAACTCTATATATAGAAGACACAAGCCCTCACAAAATAGGCGAATATAAATTAAATTTCTTCTCTCGTCTCCTATTACGTATGCTCTTCGGAAAATTGGAACCAGGCAAAACATTATTCCATATTCAATTAGATCCGTACCCAACAATGGTTCGATATGTTGCTACTCATATCTTAGCAAAAGAATTGTCAGAACAATCTGTCCTTGAAGCACTAAAAGAAGGTAGAGTGTTTGTTGGCTTTGATATGCTTGTTGACACCAAAGGTTTTGTGTTCTTTGCTGAGGATAACAACATGAAAGCGGTATTTGGTGAAACATTACCTTTAACATCAAACACAACCTTAAAAATGGCGTCACCAGTACCTTGCAAATTTATCATCTATCGGCATGGTGTTCCCGTTCAAGAACATGAAGGCAGAGATTTTTCCTGGCAACCTACAGAAAAAGGAAAATATCGTGTCGAAGCACAACTTAAAATAAACGACAAATGGGTCCCATGGGTATATACAAACCCTGTAGAACTAAACTAAATGTCTCATAAAAATATTAAGCCCATCTTTAACTAAAAGATGGGCTTAATGTTTTTTCAACCAAACAGACAATCTTACAATGCTAATCCTTTCAAAGCCTCAAGATTTTTTTGTACTTGACTCCAATTCACAACATTCCACCAAGCCTTCACATATTCAGCACGGTTATTTTGGTACTTCAAATAATAGGCATGCTCCCAAACATCAATTCCTAAAATAGGAAATGTGCCCCATGATGTCAGTTTATGCTGATTCTCTGCTTGAAGAACAATAAGTCGTCCATCCGCAGGTCGATAATGTAACAACGCCCATCCACCACCTTCTACCGCATTCGCCGCAGAAGAAAATTGATTCTGAAAGGTATCATATGAACCAAAATCACGCTCAATCAATTCCAGAAGTTCACCAGAAGGCTTTCCACCTCCACCATTTCCCGGCGAAGCCATAACCTTCCAGAACATACTGTGAAGAAAATGTCCACCTCCATGGAACGCTGCCTGCTTAGACCAATGTTGAATCAATGTAAAATCATTCTTTGACCTTGCCTCCTCAAGAGCCTTTTCTGCTGTATTTAGCCCCTTAACATACCCCGCATGATGTTTTGAATGGTGCAATTCCATCGTCCTCGCATCAATATACGGCTCCAATGCATCATATGCATACGGTAATTCTGGAAGTTTATGCTCTCGACTCCCATTCCCTATCTGAGCAAATACTGGGGCTCCAATAATCGAACTGGCAGTTATTATTGAACTGCTTGCTAACAAAAATTCTCTACGTGAAGTACTCATTGTTTTCTCCTTTATCTTGTTTTTTGAGTTACTTGTTTGAAATTTCGTTTTACATAACATAAAGTACTCTGCCAATATTCCCAAAAAAATTTTTATATCTCATTTATTAAATTAGGTGTTCTCTTTATAAATAATTTTCTCCAACTCAATTTGACATTTGTATATATTTTAGATATAATATATCTATAATATATATTTTAGTTTGTAAGTTTAACCTTTAAATGTAGGAGAAAAAATTATGTCTAACATGTTTTGCGACCAATGTGAACAAACCTTCAACGGTACTGGTTGTACTGTAAAAGGTGTCTGTGGTAAGGATGCTGATATGGAATCCTTACAAAAAACTTTACTGTATGGCTTAAAAGGAATGTCCGCATATAAGCATCATGCACGTCGCTTAGGTAAAACAGACCCTGAAATTGAAGAATTTATCGAAAGGGCTCTATTTGCAACAATGACCAACGTTAATTTCGATATGCAACACCTTCTTGAATTAGTTCTTGAATGTGGGCAAATGAACTTAAAAACAATGCAACTTCTCAATGATGCCCATGTCGAAACTTTCGGCACACCATCACCAACAAAAGTAAAAGAAGGTATCCAGGAAGGTCCTGGAATTTTGATCACAGGACACGACTTATTAGATTTGAAACAATTATTGGAACAAACAAAGGGCACTGGAATTAAAGTATATACTCATGGTGAAATGTTACCAGCCCACATGTATCCAAAATTACGGGAATACCCCCATTTTGCTGGTCATTACGGCGGTGCATGGCAACTTCAACGGAAAGAATTTGAAAGATTCGGCGGTCCCATAGTTGTCACTACAAACTGTGTGCTTATTCCTGCAAGTCATAATACCTATCTTGACCGATTATTTACACTTCATTGCACAGGTGTTCCAGGTGCCCCTCGTCTTAATGACGGAGACTTCTCCACCGTGATAAAAAAAGCACTTGAAATAGGTCCTCTTCAACCAACTGAAATAAAGGAAAGCACGGTTGGCTTCCATTGGACAT
>JAIWNQ010000091.1 GCA_020216745.1 Candidatus Hydrogenedens sp. | reverse complement strand
ATATCCTCTCCATTGCAGACAAATTAATCGACCTTATAAAAGCAGGTAAAATTAAACATATATTCCTTATTGGCGGTTGCGACGGTGCAGAACCTGGTCGCAACTATTTCGCCGAGTTTGCACAAAATACCCCTAAGGAATCCCTTATTCTTACATTAGGTTGTGGAAAATATCGTATCCGCAATTACGACTATGGAGAAGTAGAAGGTATCCCAAGATTATTAGATATGGGACAATGCAACGACTCTTATGGAGCCATTCAAACCGCTCTTGCTCTTGCAAAAGTTTTTAATTGCGGTGTAAATGATTTGCCACTAACTCTTGTTGTTAGTTGGTTCGAACAAAAAGCAGTTGCCGTATTATTAACTTTATTATCCTTAGGCGTAAAAGGCATCCGATTAGGTCCTGCCCTACCTGCTTTTATCACACCAAATGTATTGAAAATGTTACAAGAAAAATACGACTTAAAGCCGATTGGTGCTAACGCCAGCGAAGATGTAAAGCAAATACTCCAAAAAGTATCATAAAATGAAATCAGGGAAGGTCTCCACCGTTGAGAGACCTTCCCTAAACAAAAATTTAAATACAGGATATATATTATGTTTAGCAAAACTACAATTACAGCCATACAAGCCTTAGCATACATCGCAATTCACCAGAAAGAGAAACCTGTATCCCATATCGAACTTACTAAGTATATACCTGTATCAACGTCCTACCTATCCAAAATCATGACCCTTCTAACAAAAGCCAGGTTTTTAAATGCACATCGCGGACCCTCTGGTGGGTTTATGTTAAGTGTCCCCCCCGATCAGATTACACTACTCGAAATTGTCGAAACTTGTGAAGGTAAAATTTTAGGTGATTACTGCAAAGACACCGATGACTTAGACCATGTTTGTGCATTTCACAAAGCAATGTATGAAGTACGTTCATCCTTAATATATACATTAAAATCATGGACATTAGAGAAAATAATTCAAAAACCCTTACCAGATGGACAACTCGCCAATATCCCTAATTGCAAAATGAAATGTGTATATCCAAACCACCTGCACCAAAAAAGAATGTCAATACATAAAAAAATCAACAAATCCTAAAACACCAATTTATAATCATCGCAAAAAAAATAAATACATTTAAATAACTCTTACTATTCATAACTACCCAATAAAATCATCTATTCCTGATAATTTTCTTTCATTTCTATTTATACGTATTCATTGTCTTAAGGAACAACAATGACTGTATAATATTATCCAAATCCAAAAATATACTACCAATAGGAAATTTAAAGTGAAAAAGAAAAAATTAGAGAAAAGGAAAAGGTCTGAAACACGAATAAAAAACTGGGAAGACCGTTATGATGACTCATTTTCAAAGGACTCATTCCGCCTTAGAAAAGCCACTGTGCATCTTCCAGAGAATCAACCCGAAATAAATCTTCCTCAAGACTTTGAACCGAATGCAACAGTAACGTCCCATTCGAAAAAATGGGCTTTTGTTTTTTTAGACTCAGCCAATGGAACGGAAGAAACCTTATGTAAAATAGATGAACGCTTGAAAGAGAAAGATTCAAGTCTTATCGCCCCAGGTGACCGCGTTTTGGTTGAATTTGAAGATAACGGGGAAGCTATTATTCGTGGGATTGCCCCTCGAAAATCAAAATTAAGCCGACTTTCCGTAGACCGAGAAGGTCCACCAGAACAGGTCATTTCCGCTAACGTAGACATCTTGTTTATTGTCGCATCCATAAAACAGCCTACATTTAAACCTGGGCTTATTGACCGATTCCTTATCGTTGCCGAAAATGGAAAGGTTGAGCCTATCCTTGTGATAAACAAAATTGACCTCGCCAATACTTTGCCAGAAGAAATCGATGTTTACAAAAATTTAGGGTTAAAAATTATTTTTACCAGTTGTGTTACAAAACAAGGTATTGAAGAGATTATCCGTTTATTAGAAAACAAAACAGGCGTCTTATCTGGACATAGCGGTGTAGGAAAAACCTCATTATTGAAGTGTATTTGTCCTGAAGTAGATGCGATAACCCTCGAAATAAGCAAAAAAACAGAAAAAGGGAAACATGCCACAACATCAACCAAATTATACCATCTCCCTAATGGCGGAAAATTAATTGACACCCCAGGAATACGGTCCCTCGGATTTTGGAATATTGACCCTGCCTCTCTTGACTATTACTTCCCCGAAATATCCCAGTACGCCGATTCCTGTCGCTTTAATGATTGTTCACATACCCATGAGCCAGAATGTGCTGTACGTGAAGCCGTAAAGAACAAAGAAATACCCCTTATTCGTTATGAATCCTACCTCCGAATTCGGAAAAGCATCGAACAAGACGGCATTACCCCAGGTCGGTTACGAAAAGAAAATATTTTACCCCAGGATATTCTTCCCAATGAATAGAAACCATTTCTTATTCACATAAGTCTCTATTAATACTTACTTTAATTCATTAAAAGATAAACCGAAGGAGAACTGCTATGACAAATCGACAGATTTACATCACTACTACTATCTTCGTTTTAATAGTTTTTCTGGCTACTTCATTAATCTCTTATGGAGACCTAAAAAGTTACGTCTCAAAGCCTGACCCATCATATAAATATGAACTCATCGAAGTAAAGGAGATTGAAGGTTGTCAGGCAAAAATCATACAACTTACTTCCCAAACTTGGCAAAATATAGTCTGGACACATTGGCTTATTCTACTTTGTCCACCAGACTCAAAAAATTCAGATATTGCTATGCTAATCATCAATGGCGGTTCAAATAACCAAAAAGAGCCACGATTAAATTCTATGGAAGTAAAAATTGCCTCCATGGTCGCTAAAAAAACCTCCTCTATTATTGCAGTTCTCTTTCAAGTACCGAACCAACCCTTGTTCGACGGAAGAAATGAAGATGAAATTATTTCTTACACCTATGATAAATATCTCAATGGTGAAGGTGATGATTGGCCTCTTCTCCTTCCAATGGTCAAAAGTGCAGTCCGTGCTATGGACACAATCCAGGCAGTCCAAAAAAATAGCGACAACCATGAAATAAAACGTTTCATCCTTACTGGTGGTTCAAAAAGAGGATGGACAACATGGTTAACTTCCGCAACTGGTGACCCACGAGTAGTAGCCATTGCTCCCGTAGTTATTGATGTCCTTAATATGAAACAACAAATGTTACACCAACTCGAATGTTATGGTACATTCAGTAGTGAAATTGAAGATTACACCCGATTAAAAATTCCCCAAAGAATGCACACCCCAAAAGGTGAACAACTTCTAAGTATTGTTGACCCTTATAGTTATCGTAATTCCATGACATCGCCTAAACTAATTATCCTCGGAACAAACGACCCGTATTGGACTGTAGATTCCGCAAATCTGTATTTCCCAGACTTCCCCCCACCAAAATATTTATGTTACCAACCCAATACTGGACATGATATACATCCCACAGGAGTTGCCACGTTAGCTGAATTCTTTATGACTATTAAAAACCACGGAACCTTCCCCACAGTAACATGGAACATTTCCAGAAATAACACCATTACCGTGAAATGGGATAACCCTCAAGGGATAGCCTATCTATGGAAAGCAGATTCCAATAATCGCGATTTTAGAAATTCCAAGTGGG
The DNA here is from genome assembly GCA_020216745.1 of Candidatus Hydrogenedens sp. Classification (GTDB taxonomy): domain Bacteria; phylum Hydrogenedentota; class Hydrogenedentia; order Hydrogenedentales; family Hydrogenedentaceae; genus Hydrogenedens. The sequence continues at coordinate 6,346 of JAIWNQ010000091.1, read as the reverse complement.
AAAGCATACCAATAAAAGGGAAACAAAAGGCAAAAGCAAAATTAAAGCCCCCCAAAGACGGCTGGACTGCTTACTACATTGAAGTTCGTTTCCCAGGCTCCTTTGACAATCCATTCAGCATTTGCACACAGATGAAAGTTTTACCAGACAACAAATATCCTTTCATTGTTGACAAAGAAAACATAAAAGCGATACCTGCTACTACAGCGTCAAAATAACAATAAACAAACCCCTTACATTAATAATTTTAATCATCTTGCTTAAAAAACAAAATTTGAAAATAAAGAACCAAACTGTTATAATTTTATTACTTCAAAATAGACGTGGGCGATTAGCTCAGGTGGTTAGAGTACTTGCTTGACATGCAAGGGGTCACTGGTTCAAGTCCAGTATCGCCCACCATTTTTTTATACTTCATTTTGTTTTACCAAGAGGGAGGGATGGGTAGTTTTTATATCACTTTTACACCCCTAAAATACCCCAATAAAATCTTTACACATTATTTCATCTATCTAAAATATATGAATTTATATTGCCCCTTATTATCATAATTTGATATAATAAACTTACCTAAAAATCCTTTCCAACGAAGTGATTTTCCCCATAATCAGATAGAAAGGTGGAGCAAATGAAAGAAAATTCTAATCACGCTTATACTGCAGATGCCATTGGTGTACTTGAAGGACTTGAAGCCGTCCGAAAACGCCCTGCAATGTATATAGGTGATACTGGAGTCCGTGGTCTACATCATCTTGTATACGAAGTTGTTGACAATAGTGTCGACGAAGTCATGGCAGGTTACGGAGATACAATACATGTTACTATACATATAGACAATAGTGTAACAGTTATAGATAATGGCAGAGGGATTCCTGTCGACCCAATGAAAGAAGGGTCACACAAAGGGAAATCTGCCCTTGAAGTGGTTATGACCGTTCTCCATGCAGGTGGCAAATTTAACCATAGCGTTTACAAAGTTTCTGGGGGACTGCATGGTGTAGGTGTTTCATGTGTTAATGCGTTATCTAAATGGTTAGAAGTTGAGGTAAAAAGAGACGACAAAATTTATTACATGGCTTTTGAACGGGGCAAAACCATTACTCCTTTAGAAGTACGTGGCAAAGCAAAAGGAACAGGAACACGAGTCACTTTCTTACCAGACCCAGACATCTTCGAAGAGGTAGTCTTCCAATCCGAAATACTAATAAATCGTCTAAGAGAACTCGCATTCTTAAACGCGGGGCTTAAAATTATCTTTACTGACGAACGAACCGAAGAAGCACCTATCACCCTTCAATATAAAGGCGGATTGGAAGAATTTGTCAAACACTTAAACAAAGGCAAAGAACCTATCCATAACAAACCTATTTTCATCTCAAAAAGTAAAGATGACATCCAAGTTGAAGTTGCTATTCAGTATGTAAAAACCTACTATGAACAAGTGATTAGTTTCGCAAACAATATTCACACGCCAGGTGGAGGAACTCATATCACAGGTTTCCGTAGTGGATTAACCCGAAGCATTACAGACTGGATAGAAAAAAACAACCTGAATAAAAAAAAGAACTTTTCTGTCTCTGGTGATGACACCCGCGAAGGATTAACTGCTGTCGTTTCAATTCGACATCCCAACCCTCAATTTGAAGGACAAACAAAAGATAAATTAGGAAACAGCGAAGTTCAAGGATTAGTAAACTCCATCGTATACAGCGCTCTTCAAGAATATTTTGAACAAAATCCACGCGTCGCAAATCAAATAGCAGATAAAGTATTAGAAGCCGCAGAAGCACGTGAAGAATCACGAAAAGCCAAAGAACGAGTCCGTAGAAAGTCAGCCCTTGATATATTGGGACAGGCTTCCAAATTAGCAGATTGTTCTGAACGAAACCCAGAACTTTGTGAATTATTCATCGTCGAAGGTGATAGTGCAGGTGGTTCTGCTAAACAAGGTAGAGATAGAAGGTATCAGGCTATCCTTCCACTCCGTGGTAAAGTCCTTAACGTCGAAAAAAGCAGACTACACAAAGTCCTCGAAAATAGAGAATATGCATCGTTGCTCAGAGCCTTAGGTATCGATATAACAAAAGAAGAACTATCTCTCGATGATTTGCGATACCACCGTATTATTATCATGACCGATGCTGATGTCGATGGTTCTCATATAAGAACATTACTATTAACCTTCTTTTTCCGTTATACCCCAGAGCTAATCCGCAAAGGACATCTTTATATCGCATTACCTCCTCTTTACCGCATTACACGAAATAAAAAATCACGTTACACCCATTCCGAACATGAGTTCGAAGCATTCATTCTTGAAACGGTAATGGAAAATGTCCGCGTCGTTGCAAGCAATGGCGAAAGTAGTAATGATGAAAAACAGATTCAGGTTCGTACGCTTATCAAAACAATTGAAGCCATACGAAACCTCGAAAAGGTCATTAATCGATTAAATAAAATCTACGGAGTAACAATAGAAGACCTCAAGAAAATTAGAGAACTCCCCCGTGAAAAAATTATCTACCCCGAAGCAATTACACAAAAAGAATGGAAACGTATCTTTGGCGAAGAAAAAGAACTTATCAACACCTCCATCACACCAAAAAATGATAACGGTGACACAGATTCAACACCTCCCGTAAAAATAACCCGATTACCAAACCAAGTAGACATTGCTTTCATGAAAAGTCCCGATTTCTCTTCCTATCTTCATTGGTATGAATCAGCAAATGCCCTTGGAAACCCACCATTCCGAATTTTCAGCAAAGATAACAAAGAAAACAATTTGTTATTCGAAACAGATTCACCAATGGAACTGAGAAATTTCCTAATGGAATTAGGGAAAAAAGACCTCGTAATACAACGATACAAAGGACTGGGTGAAATGAATGCAGAACAACTCTACGAAACAACAATGGACCCAGAAAAAAGGACCCTGCTAAAAGTTGAAATTGCCGATGAAACTTCCGTAGAGCAAATATTTACCGTATTAATGGGTGACGAAGTTGAGCCACGTCGACAATTCATAGAAAAACATGCACTCGAAGTACAAAACCTTGATATTTAAAAGAACCTAAACCATAAAAAAACTTTTTGGGAGAATTTCTAATGGCGGTGAATGAAAATGTAAAGCCAGTCCCTATTGAACAAGAAATGCAATCCGCTTTCCTCGATTACTCGATGAGCGTTATTGTAAGTCGTGCTCTACCCGATATACGAGATGGACTTAAACCTGTCCAGAGACGAATCTTATTTGTAATGCACCAATTAGGATTAACTCCAAACCGTCCATTCCGCAAATGTGCCACTATCGTAGGTGAATGCCTTGGTAAATACCATCCCCATGGAGATCAGGCAGTCTATGATGCTCTTGTTCGTCTTGCACAAGACTGGAACATGCGATATCCAATGGTTGATGGACAGGGAAACTTCGGCTCCATCGATGGTGACAGCCCTGCAGCATACCGATACACCGAAGCACGGCTAACACCCATCGCTCTCGAAATGCTCACCGACATTGAGAAAAATACCGTCGAGATGAGACCCAACTTCGATGGCCGTCTCGAAGAGCCTACCGTCCTACCTTCAGGTTTCCCAAACCTATTGGTTAACGGTTCCTACGGCATTGCCGTCGGAATGGCTACCGATTGTCCTCCCCATAATATCACAGAAATTTGTAACGCTATCATTTATTACATCGAAAATCCATCCGCACCTGTAGAAGATTTTATGGAAATTGTTCCCGGTCCCGACTTCCCAACAGGTGCTATTATTTGCGGAAAAGAGGGAATTCGTAAGGCTTACCGTACTGGGACAGGGCAAGTAAAAATCCGAGCCCGCATTAAAGTTCTATCTCAGGAAAAAACAAAGAAAAAAAGTTTGCTCGTTGAAGAAATTCCTTATCAAGTAACAAAACAGAACGTTATTGAATCTATTGCAAAAGCAGTAGAAAACAATAAAGTCCAAGGAATAACAGACCTCCGAGACGAATCAGATAAAGAGGGTATGCGTCTCATCATTGAACTCAAAGGTGATGCCAACCCTCAAGTCGTTCTAAATCAACTATACCAACACACACAATTACAGACTACCTCTCGAATCCATTTCTTAGCCCTCGTTAACAATATCCCTCGTGTGCTGAACCTTAAAGATATGATTCAGCACTATGTCCAGTACCGTGCCGAGATTGTCGAACGTAGAACTCGCTACGACTTACAACAAGCAGAACATCGCGCACACATTCTTGAAGGGCTCTTAAAAGCCATTGACCAAATTGATGCCGTTATTGACCTAATTCGGAAATCAGCAAATCCAGAAGAAGCACAAACACGACTTTGCAAAAAATTAGAAATATCCCAAGAACAAGCCAAAGCCATCCTTGCTATGCCATTACGACGCCTTACAGGCTTAGAAAGGAAAGAACTTCTTGAAGAATATAAGAACTTATTAGAAGAAATAAAACGGCTAAAACATATTTTATCCAGTCGCGAAACCATACTCGCCGAAGTTAAAAAAGAAGTCGAAAAAATTCGCGAAAAATATGGCGACGAACGAAAAACCGAAATTTTAGAATCCATTGAAGAATTTGATATCGAAGACCTAATAGCTGATGAAGCAATGATTATTACCGTATCCAATCAAGGATACATCAAAAGAATGCCCCAAACGACCTCACGCAAACAACGTCGTCGCGGACAAGGTGTAATGGGCATGGAAACCCCAGAAGACGACTTCGTAAAACATGTATTCACTGCAACCGCACATGAATATTTAATGTTCTTCACCAATGAAGGCCGTGTGTACTGGCGTAAAGTACACGAAATCCCCGAAGCAGGCAGAACAGCACGTGGAAGAAATATCAAAAACCTTCTTGCCCTCGGCGATAGAGAAAAAGTAACCGCGTTCCTTTCAATAAAAAATCTACACGACGAAAGTAAATTTCTATTTATGGTGACCAAAAAAGGAATGGTAAAGAAGACACCTCTGACGTCTTATAGCAAACCACGATCCACTGGAATTCAGGCAATCACATTAGAGTCAGGTGATGAACTTATCGATGTCCTTGTAACCTCTGGCACCGACAATGTACTTCTCGCTACACGTTCTGGCCTGGCTATCCGTTTCCCAGAAAAAGACGTGCGTCCCATGGGGAGAACCGCACAAGGTGTTGTAGGAATACGATTAGAGAAAGATGACTATGTCGTGGGAGTCTCCGTAGCAAAAGATAACCTTACCATACTCACCGTTACAGAAAATGGTTATGGAAAACGAACAGAAGTCAAAGAATATCGCCTACAACATCGCGGTGGTAAGGGCATTATTAATATCCAGACTCAGGAAAGAAATGGTAATGTTGTCGCAATGCTTACTGTCAGCGATGATGAAGATATTGTAGTCGTTGCCACCGATGGAAAAATGCTACGCATCCCTGTTAAAAGCATTCGAGTCATTGGTAGAAACACAAAGGGTGTTCAGTTAATGAACCTACGTGAAGGTGCAAAAATCGCCTCTGCTGATAAAGCCATCAAAAAAACCGAGACGGAAGAAGAACTCCCTGATAATATAATTATTGAAGAAGAAACGGAAGAAGAACAGACACCTGACCTTTTTGACGAAGATACAAATTCCGAATAATTAAGAAAAAACAAATTCCAAAAAACAATTCATTCTTCTACATCTTTATTAAGTTCGAAAAAAATGTCTTGAACCAAATCTTTTTTGAGCAGTCCTCTTATGGCTTCTAATATTCGCTCTTTTTCAAATGTTAGACGGTGCATAACAGCAGTATTTTTCACTTGAATATAAAGAACACCACGTTTAAATCCTGCAAGGCTTGTATACTCAGCAAAATCTTCACCAATAATTGTTTCCCATTGTTTCCAAACAGGTATTAGTTCGAATGCTGTCTTAATTACACTTGAATTCGGCAAACCTCCAGCAATATCCGATATTTTTTCAGGTTTATCTTTACGCCTTTTCAATATTACCTTTCCTTATCCGAAATTTATTACTTTCCTTTAATACATTATTGCATATATTCTCATCCACAGCAGTTATTATAACCTGTACTTGCTCAGGTATCACCTCCAAAAATTTCCTGCCTCGTTCTGGGTCTAAATCTGAAAATAATTCGTCTGCCAAAATTATTGGCATTTCCTGTTTCTTCTCCTTACAAAGATATACTTCCGCTAATCGCAACGCATAAGCACATGTTTTTTGCTGACCTTGTGATGCAAATTGACGCACAAAATGACCATTAATTCGCATCCCTATATCATCTCTATGCGGTCCCCTCTGAGTTACTCCTCTTTGAATATCAGATGGACGCCCCTGTTCTAACAACTGC
>JAIWNQ010000090.1 GCA_020216745.1 Candidatus Hydrogenedens sp. | reverse complement strand
AAAAAACAATCCTCCTCCACATCAGGTTCATAGCATATCTCAAGCTTTTCATCCGCAACAATCTGCGAATGAATATGACTTGCAAATGGACAAATAGCCTCAATAAACTCCCGCCTCTTTTGTATCAGCATTTTCGCATGTTCAGCCATTTGCACTTCCCAAACCCATAGTTCCTCTTTATTGACATTCTTTCTCCGAAGTAGTTCATTTCTCTGTCGAAGGGCTCGTTGGTATCCCTGCAATGCTATAAGATAATTCGTATCTGTTTGTGAAAGTTGAATATCTAAAAACTTTCTACGAAAACCAGCACCTTCCCTCACTAAATCGGAAAAATCACTGGTAAAAAAGATAACCCTCAATTTTCCAATCAACTCACTTACTTTCTCTATTTCTACCCCATTTATTAATATCTTTTTATGTCCCTTTTGCCATTTTGACTCAATTACTATACACCCATCACTATCCATATCCGTAACAATTTCACCACTTAAAAGGAACCCTTCCCTCTGATATTGAACCAACTCCTTCTCATTATTAGTTCTTACACTCCGTGATAACGAAAGAAAATATATCCCCTCTAATAATGAAGTCTTACCCTGTGCATTAGCCCCGATTATAATATTTAACCTCGGCTGGAAATATACTTCTAAATCTGTTATACAACGGAAATATCGTGCAATAAATTTCTTCAAATACATGTTTATTCCAGTTATAGAAGGTTCATGGAACTTTTTTAATTAGTTTTGCATTAAAAAATGTAATATTTCTTTACATTTATGGTATAATTTTACTAAAAGATATTACAAAAAGATAAATAAATGTTTACAGCGCATCGTCACGATGTGCAATTTTTGTATTAAAACTAACATTTATTTGCACCACCACATATTGTATGACTTTCCTTAAAACCACAAAATATTGCTTATGAGCGTTATTGTTTCAACTAATCATAATAAAATTGAATCCACATGCACCGATTACATTGAGAAAAATAAAACTCTTTTTGTAATCGATGCAACACTTGCTCAGGGAATGCTAAATCTTACTACAGGAGCATTCCTGAGCGCCTATGCCTTATATCTTGGTGCAAGTTATGTGGCAATTGGCATATTGGGTGCATTAATGCCTCTCAGTCAAATTTTACAAGTTCCCTCAACTCTTCTTATCGAACGGTATCAAAAACGGAAAACTATTGCAGTATTTGCACTCACTATTAGCCGTATAGCCATATTACTTTGCGGTTTTCTCCCATTCATTTTCACAAATAATCATATCTTTTCTCTCTTCTTCCTCTTATATCTTACCTACGTTACTGCGGGAAATATTGGTGGTTGTGCTTTTGGAACATGGTTTAGAGACTCTTTCAACCCAGACACTTTTTATCATGTGTTAACACAACGATTTATTTATGCTACTTTAATGGGTGCTATTGTAAGTTTTATTGGTGCCTTCGGTTTAGAATTTATAAAACATAATTTTAGTTCTTATCTTTCTTTTGGATATGCATCTATCTTTACATTTGCAGGAGTATTAGGTCTCGGTTCTTCAATAGCACTGTTTAATATTTACGATTTTAATAAACCCTCGTTTCACACATTAATTAACACTTCATCCCAACAAACCCTAATATCCTTGTTTCGTGAACCTATAAAAAATAAAGTGTTTTTGAAGGTCATGATATTCTGCGTGATATGGAATACAATTGTTAATTTTGCAAATCCATTTCTACCTGTTTTTTTGATGAAAAAAATCGGGTACTCTTTATTAATCGTTGTATGCCTCACTGTTATTAACCAATTTTCGAACGTAGTATCATTTTCATTTTGGAGAAAATTTTCTTTGAGGTATGGCTACCGTTCATTGCTTTATTTTTGTGTTCCTTTATTTTTCAGCACAGTATTCCTATGGTTTTTAGGTGCAGAATTACGTAACCCACAATTACAATGGTATGTGATATTAATTCTTCATATCCTCTCTGGTGCTTCCGTTGCGGGCATTAATCTTTGCCTGACCAATCTTATATTTTTAAGTTCCCCACAAGGGAAAGCCACTGCACATCTCGCACTAAATAGTTCTCTGAACGGACTTGTAGCAGGAATAACCCCTATATTGGCAGGTCTTGTCGCATCCTTCGGAAAAATAACAGACATACCAATGAAACCGACCTTCAATATATTCCAACCAATCGTAATGCTTTTCAATAATCAAATCGAAATTACAGGCTTGGACTTAGTAATGATAATCACAGGTATCATTGGTATTTTCTCTGCAATAGCCATTCGCTACCTTATCCCAAATTATCTTCCAGAATTAGAAGTATCCACTCCAAAAGAATAACGGCATATTCTTTTTTAATTTTCATTTTCCCAAAAAAAGTGAAATGAATTTATCTCTCATTTGTATCGTCTTATATAGATGGAAATATTAAACTCTATAAAAGGAGTGGAGAAATGAAACACGTAAAAAAACTTTCAAACACCGCAATTGACGCTCCAAAACGAGCATCCTCCGCTGAAGCCATGTTCTTTTATTTATACTTTACTGTTATTTCGTTCATGCTTTCTGCTGCATTCGCAGAAAAAGTAGACTAACCACATCTACACTATTTTCAAAGCTTCTACTACTGTATCCATTTGTTCGCCGTGGATTTTGAAATGAACTTCATCAAACCCTGCCTGATTTAAATCATTCTTAATTTCCTCAAATGTATATGTACCTCCACCTTCTGTCCCTACCAACATATTAATTGCAAATAAAGCTCCTGATTTCGGTGTTGTTCTATCTTCAGACATAACATAATCCCGTATCCATAAAACACCACCAGATTCCAATGCAGAATAGCATTTCCTAAACAAATCTACATTTTGTTCCCTGCTATTTTGATGTATTACCGCAGATAACCATAAAAAATCATACCCCTTAGGAAGTGGGTCTTTATAAAAATCACCAGTATAAAAATCTATTTTTCCCCTGTACGGTGAATCTTTTAACCGTTCTTTAGCAATCTCAATCACAGGAGGCAAATCAAATATCGTTGCGGTCAATTCTGGATTCATCTCTATAAATGCTTCTGAATAGGTGCCAGTGGCACCACCCACATCCAACATTCGCTTATATGGTATCGGTCCTAATTTTTTCAACAATGATTTCGATGCCCTTACAGCAAGTACATGCATACCCAAAATAAATGCTCTCAATTGATTAGGACTCATTTGTTCAACTGGTTTTATTGTGATACCCTTACCTTTCACTATCTCCGTAAGCTGTGACCAGCGTTGCCATAAATTTGCATAATGTTCCAACATAGGCAACATACATTCCGAACCGTTCCTACTCAAAAAAGGAACTATCTCTGGCACAGTCTTATATTTTCCTTCTGCCTTCTCCAATAATTTCATAGATACCATCGCATCTAATAAATATTGTGTTGCCCGTTTATCTGATGTCAATATGTGACATACCTGTTGCAAATCCTTTCCCTCTTCGGCTAACAATGTAAACACATCCAATTCCACTCCCGTAAGTAGAACACGAGACTCACGAAAGTTAAAAGCAATTTCAAGCAATTTTGAAAAATCCATTTTCATCTCCTTTGTTATTTTCACGATGTAAAAAAAGAACACAATATAGGGTTTACTTCATTCGCTTTCTGATAATTTACCGTATGAGTACCACCTTCAATAGCATATAACTTTAACCATGGAACACATCGCAATATCTCTTCACTTAGTATATACGGAACAACATCATCACATTTACCCCAAATGAGACATCCCTTCCTCGTTTGCTTTCCAAGCTCCTCATAAATCAAGTATTTTCCATATAAAGGACCATATTTTAATGTTGACAAAATAGCATCTCTATAACCAGCGATGTTCATCTGTTCCTCATACACTTCCCTCATTCTTTTCCTATCCTCCACCGAATCTCCAATTGTCTCTAACACACCTCGTATCAAAGCCTCTTTACCAAAAATTTCATATATTATTTTGCCAATAACTGGCAACGTAATAACTCTTACCCCTACCGACCTCTTAATTAAACCCGCTGGAGCAATTAGCCCTATTCTATCCACCATCTTCGGATACCGAACTGTGAATTCAGCCACTATAGCACCACCCATACTTAATCCTACAAGATGAACTGGTAACGGTAACGATAAATATTCAATAAGTTCTTTTAACTGTGAAATAAACAGGTCTGCATTATATCTTAACTTTGGGCGGGACGATTTCCCTCGACCGTAAAGGTCATATCGCACCACACACAAACCTGCTTTCACCATCTCATCAATATTCTTATCCCAAATACACATCGGAGAAGATAATCCATGAACTAAAACGACAACAGGGAACGTTCCTCCCCCTTTCACCTGATAGCAAGTTTTACCAAAAGAAAGTTCTACAAAATCATAGTCCTTACCTTCCATATCTTTTCCTTAATCAAAGTATTAATCTATATGTATCGTTACATATTAACGGAAGGAAGAAGCACACTGAAATATATGTTCTTCAGTTATAACCCAATCCATCCGTGCATCCCAATTCCAATGAGGGCATAATGGAACAATCTGAAATTGGTAGCATAATCCAATATTAATACATCGCTTATTATTTTTTAAAAATCGGTCAAAGAAACCTTTCCCATGCCCAATACGATAACCACGTCTATCAAAAGCAATCCCTGGAACAATACACAAAGCATCCGAAGCCTGTTCCTCAATTGGCATCCATTGAGACAAAGGTTCAGGAATCCCCCATGTATTAACATTCAATTCTTGCAATTTATTTTCTTCTATTAAATGCCAAACCAAATCTTTACCAACAATCCTTGGAACCCACACTTCTTTTCCGCATCGAAAACATTCCTGAACCAGACCCCATGTCTCTACCTCCCCTTTATTATCTGATAAATAAGTAAAAACTTTCCGACATGAACGAAATAAAGGTAACGAAATCAAGGAGCGGATAATAATTTCACTTTTGAACGTTACAATATTAGTAGGAAGACACCTACGTGCAAACAATATCCTTCTTCTTAATTCTTCCTTATTTAATCTCATTGCTATATTTTAAATTTCTATATCTACAACGTTAATTAAAATTTACTTCAAACCTCGCATCATTCGATGCTTTTATCTTAAACTCAACCTTTCTCTCTTTCGTTTCTGGCGATAGAATTTCTCCAATTCGTGAGGGTAATACATAAAAATGTATCTTTATCTGCTCTGGATAGATTTCTTCAATCTTAACTCGTTTCCCTAAATAAAAATATAATTTATTTGGAAATAAAAATGTCCCAGATACAACCCATTCCTCTGCATTTACATTCTCTTTTGTTATCGTACCTGTAAATCCATACGGACCTTTTACCGAATAACCTATCTTGCTTGACATCAACGTTATTTGCACTTCTTCATCCGGTTTGCAAATACATCCTGAAAAAACAAAAATACTTGCCACAATAATAAAGCAAATACTAATCTTTTGAACATTTTCTTTCATATGTTTCTCCTCAACAATATTTTTATTAGACAATTATTTTATGAAACCTTACATTTCATATATATGTCTTATATATAGTAAATCACAAACGAATCGCATGGCAAAATGAAAACAACGAACAACATCAGGAAAGGGCAAAAAAAATGAACAAAAAAGGCTTTACATTAATCGAACTCTTAGTCGTCATTGCTATCATCGGCATACTTGCAGCAATTCTTTTACCCGCATTAGCACGTGCACGCGAAGCGGCACGTCGTTCCAGTTGTCAAAACAATCTAAAACAGTGGGGATTAGTCCTAAAAATGTATAGCAACGAAGCAAGAGGTGAACGTTTTCCCCCTGTTCAATTTGGCGCCTACCCTCAAATCAATGGAAACATTGAGGTCCGTGCAGATTTATGTCCGAGCACATTTTTAATCTACCCAGAATATCTTAACGACCCCATGATTGCTTTTTGCCCATCCGACTCTGACTACCGTCAGACCATTACCCGTGCAAAATATCCCGACCGAGATGAATGGTGTGTCAATTATTACACAAACGACACCATTTCCTGTGCCTCCGCCATGGATTCAAGTTATATCTATTTAGGTTTGGTTATGGATCGCGTCAGCGACGAATGGCCACAAGTAGATATTACACCTATGGTAAACGTATTAAACACCTTGGGTGCTGGTCCTGTCTCAGGCTCAGGTAATGCCCCTGCTCAATTAGTATACGGTCTGATGGCGTTAGCAAAACCAGAACTTATCACCGCCATACAAAACAAAGATAACGCTGGCATTATGCGTGTTATTGATGCTGATATAACAAGCAGTATTCTTGAAGGCTATGGTAATGCAGGAACAAACACCGTTTACCGCCTACGTGAAGGCATTGAACGTTTCCTTATTACAGATATCAACAATCCTGCAGCCAGTTCAAAAGCACAGAGCACCCTACCTATTATGTTCGATAAAATCGCAACTGATGCCTCTAATTTCAACCATATTCCAGGCGGTTCTAACGTCCTTTACCTGGATGGACATGTCGAATTTATCAGGTACCAACCTGTTGGTGGGACTGCTCCAGTTACACAAGCGGTTGCAGTTGTAATAGGTGTTCTCGTATCAGCATTAACATAATTATCAATAAGAAAATAAGCAGTAAAGAAATAAAAGCAGGATATATATCATATCCTGCTTTATATTTTTCCAATAGGAAGAAGGATATATATTTCCTGTATTATTTATGAATAATTATAAACAAAGAAAAAATATATATCCATTCAATTTTACGTTTACACTTATATCCACTTATAAAAGGATTTTTCAATGATAAAAAAACCTATTATTGGTATTACGATGGGAGATATAAATGGCATTGGTCCCGAAATTATCGGCAAAGTCCTTAGAAGAAAAGAACTGTTTGAACTTTGTTTTCCCGTTATTCTCGGGAATATCAATGCATATACATACTACAACAAAAATTTACCTGATCTCAGGGAACCCATTAAAATCTATTCACCAGAAGAAATTTACCGTCATCCAGATAAAATAGGATTCATTGAACTCGAATATGAACAACTACATATACACCCAGGGATTCTCGACCCTATCAACAGTACATCTGCGACAGCATGGATTCATCAAGCAGTCATCTGGGCATTAGAAAAAAAATTGGATGCCATTGTTACATGCCCTATCACAAAAGAAGGTCTGGCAAAAGCTGGAATCCCCTTTGACGGTCATACAACCATGCTTGCAGAATGGACAAATACAAAACACTACCGTATGTCCCTATTTGCTGGGGAAAAAAGAGTAGTACATCACACAGCCCACATGTCATTATTAAACGCTATCCAAAGCCTTAATAAAAACGACCTCATAAAAACTATCGAAATCGCTCATAACGCACTCACAAAAATACATATCCCCGAAATAAAAATAGGCATCGCAGGATTAAACCCTCACGCAGGTGAAAATGGACTTTTTGGAAATGAAGAACTTGAAATTATTACCCCAGCAATAAAAGAATGTAATCAAAACGGAATCCCATGTTACGGACCTTACCCCCCTGATACGATATTTAAACGAATGTTTGACGGTGAATTTAATATGGTCGTCGCCATGTATCACGACCAAGGACATATCCCTATGAAACTCATCGCTATGGATGAAGGTGTAAATGTAACATTAGGCTTACCTATCATAAGAACTTCTGTTGACCATGGCACCGCATTCGACATCGCTGGGAAAGGAATAGCCCGCGAACATAGCCTGTATAATGCAATCAAACTCGCTATTGATTTTTCCACATATAAGGAATAGAATCCATGTCCCCCTTAAAAAGAATAACAACAAATAATAGTTACCATTCAGGGCAAATCACTTCCCTTTATTTTGTCCTGCTTTCTATTCCTTTATTATTTATCTGCTTTCCATCACATTCCCAAACGTTTTCAATCCATCCCCGATTCCTTCCTGTGGGACCCAAACCATGGGCAATTGCAGTCTCAGACCTTAATGGTGACGGCATCCCTGACATTGTAACAGCAGACCGAGGCGAAATGAGAAACCCAAGAGAAGAAAAACCTGCAAATGACGAATTATCTATCCTTCTTTCACAGGGAATTCTCAATTACATAAAACTTCATCCTTCCCCTAAAACAGATTTTGCACCCTATGCAATAGCCATAGCGAATATGGACTCCCTGAAATGGCACGACATCGTAGTTTCCAATTTCCTTGCCAAAAAAAATCAAGATATTCAAATCTTTCATAACTTAAAAGAAGAAGGTATATTTACTGTTACCTCTATAAAAATACCCGATGAAAACCTAAAATACACCCAGATAACTGATGGCGATGAACAGCCTTTATTCACAACCCCAGGCTTAACTTCCCTATTAATTACAGATTTGAATAAAGACGGACTTAATGATGTTATTACAACAGGATGGACAAGCGATATTGTCGTGGTACTTACAGGTGACTCAAAAGAAAATCTTATAATATCCCAAATAATACCGTTATCAAAAGGTCCCCGTGCATTAGCAATATCCGACTTAGATAACGATAAATATCCCGATATAGCAGTAACAATGTATAACTCAAACGAAATATGCTTCCTAAAAGGTGATTCCGATTTTAAATTCCACGAATACTCACGTATTCAAACACGTGGTTCCCAACCTAATCACATTGTTCTTGCAGATTTTAACGCCGACGGAAAAACAGATATTGCAGTTACACACAGAAAAATAGACCATCCCCTCGAAATCCTTTATGGCAGTAGCGAAACATTCTCTTTCCCTTTGTCCAATGTTTACTACTTCAACACTTCCAACCCCGAAACGCATTCAGAGCTGATGGATATTATAACGTCTGACTTTAATAATGACCATTGGGACGATTTAGCCCTTGTAGATAGAAAAGGAGAACAATTAATCGTATTAATAAATAAAGGGACTGCCACCAAAAATATCTTCCAACACAACACCTTCACAATTGAAAAATATCCTCTTAAATCAGGTAGACCCCTCGCTCTTGCTTCCACAGATTTCAACCAAGATGGGTATGCAGACATTGTCGTAAGCACTGATGCTAATGAAATTATATTTTTCATAAACAACAAAAAATCCAAGTAATGTCTCCCTCTCTATCATACTCTTAAATAAACTATTACCCACTTTCTTTACGAACCCAAAATTTTTTATTCTTCCATTTTCTTATTGTTCTGTACCAATAATGTTTCCTCTCGGTATCCCATGGCTTTAACCCAAACCGCACATAGTTATACTCATCCAAAAATGCCTGAACATCAGAACAGAGTAAAGGAAGTTTCTTCGGCAACTCTTCCATAATTTCCTCTACAGTCAAATGTGAGACCTTCCAATTATTTCTTTTAAATATTGATTCCATCTTCTTAAACAATTTCATTGCATCTCTTTGGTCTTTAGCCAAAGATACCTTCCTCACCGTCACCTTCTGAATTCTAACCAATCGTTTTAAAACTCCCCAGATAAATTCAATAAAATATATCAACAATAGAAGTATCAATAAAGCAAACACAGAACCTACAGAAGGAACTGGTAATTTTTTCCCTGGATTAATGTAGTCATCAATGTTACGAATAAAACCAACCGACTTAAAACCAAAATTGGGAAGTTGATACCCCTGGTCAAAACCTATAATCCGTTGATACCAAAACATCCGTGTCTGAAGCACCCAACGCGTTAATCGCCGTACCAACTGATTCCGCATAAAATAATTACTATCTGGCATAGGTGAAGGATCAAAAGGAACCCAACCATATTCTGGAAACAGAACTTCTACCCACAAATGTGCCATCCCTTCACGAACCAGATAAGAGCGATTTTCCGAATCCCATTCCCCTCCAACATAACCAGAAACAACTCGGGCGGGTATCCCCAAACTACGGACAGCAAGAGCCATTGCTGACGCAAACAGTTCACAATGACCTCTCCGAATCTGCATAAAAAAAGCATTCATTGG
>JAIWNQ010000089.1 GCA_020216745.1 Candidatus Hydrogenedens sp. | reverse complement strand
ATGTTCGCCTGGTAACGGTGGAATATCCAATGTATACTGAAATTCAGCTCCCGATAACCATTCTTCAATCGCCTTGACTTTCTCATACACCGTCTCTTTACCAGAAACAACACTTTGAATACGTGCCTGCACCTCCGGTGATAAATCATGTTGTGTAAGTAAATCATAGTCCCGTGGCGACATTAATTCTTTATAATTAGAAGAAGCCTCTTTTAATTTATCCCCATCCCATTCAACTAAATCCGAAATCACTGTGTAGACCATTCTACGAACATTATTTGTTGTAACAGTAACTGTATAATCCTTCGTCATATCCCAACCTAACAATACCCGTGAACCAGTATCCTTCGTTCGGAACTCACGAACACGGTCCAAAACAGGAACTCCATCTTCTGGTATCTGGTCTAAATATATCTCCTGAACGACAGGCTTTGATGACAATTCACGAACCTGCTCTAATTTTAACCTTTTCTGGGCACTTCTCTTTTGTTGTTCTATAGACCTTAACAGCGATATAAAAGATACTACCGTTCCAGACATCTCATACGATTCTTCAAGAGGCCAACGACGCCATTGAACACCAAGATATGTAGGTAAACTCGTAATCCGCCAATAAAGTCGATTCTCTGGTATAGGCGGATTTGCACCTGCAGACGGAATATGAACACTCATAACAGGGGTGTACGAGATTTCAATAGACTGTCCACCTTTTAATGAGACAGTAGTCGAAATACCTGACCTTGTCACATTTCCGATATCCCGACCAAAAATACCTGCTTCCAATCTCGGCATAAACAAAAAACTCACAACTATTAAAAACCAACCCAATGTAATATTCAACAAAACCACTATAAATATATATGCCCCATAACTCGAAAATTTTATTCTTCCCTGTAAAACACGCTTATTACTTACAACATCTTCCTTTGTATACGTCATCGTTACCAATGGCAACAACACAAATACAAAACATATAAATAAAAGAAGAGAAATACCAACAATAAACTCAGGTGCCTGAACCCCTGCCCCTAATAACAAGAAAAAACTCATTAATATAATGTATAAATATTCCTTTAACCCTTTCTTCCGAACCATCAACGTCAATTGGATAATCGCCGTTAATAACAATACCGTATCTAAAATACCTATCGTCATAATCAATACTGGCAAACTAATACTAACTATCCATAGCGGTATTTGAATATAGGTGGAATAACGCGGAAATCTTTCAACAATCCTCTCCACAAAGAAATTAAGAAATAGAGGGATAATAGGAATGAAAAGAACAATACTCCCATAAGAACGAACTGCTGTCAATGCCAAATATGACGAAGCGACAACAATAGCCACCGCTAACTTTAATGTTATGTTATATCTATTTACTTGCTTTAATAACATCGGGATTTAGAATCCTCATACCAACTATACTTTTACCCCAAAGTTCGGGATTGACAGATAAAAGTAATAGTCGGGAATTTCTACCTTCTTGAAAATATTTATTCCATAAAGCCTCATCAATCTCCTTGCTTTCAATAGCCTGCACTAATGCCAACCTCTTTAATATTAAATTCAGATGCCCTATCCCATGTCCCGTCGGAATTCGTTCCATATCTGTCCAAATTCCGACATGGAATTGTTTCATAATTAAAGAAAATGCTAACGATGCAACAAAATCTATCATGGTCTCAAATAATTCATCATCAGAATCAGACCTCTTTCTCAAATCAAGGTAGATAAGATATTTATTAGGTAAACTTAAAGCCCACTCACGTACTAACCAAATCCCTAATCGAGCACTTATTTTCCATGCAATATATCGGAGATCATCCCCCGGCTGATATTCACGAACAGAATAATAATCTCCCGATTCAGATATTAACGTTCGCGTGGGAACACGACTACCACCAGCATAATTACCCAACGTCTGTATATTAAGATATTGCGTTTTAGGAACTACAAGAACCTCCGACGTAATTTTATACGTCGCCTGTTTCTCAATAATCCCAAGAGGAAATTCAGATTTTATAATCACCTCCGTAATTTTAATCAAACCCCGTTTCATAAATACCTGCTGAAAAGAAAGTTCTACACCATCACGGGCAGGTATCATTGGAACCTTACCTAAAAATAACCTTGTTTGCTTTCCTTTAACATCCTCAATAACCAATTCTATTGATATACCATATAAAGGAAATCTTTTTTGTAAATTCTCGACCCGTACCCATATAGTCACCTCTTCACCTCTTGTAACCTGCTCTGGAACCAATATATCAACTTTGGGTGGCTTAAAATTCAGTCGGGACATAACCTCCGCACATACTCCAATTGAAAAACAAATAGCAAACGCTAAATATAAAATGTTATTCCCACTATTCCACGCAGAAAGTAACAAAAGCGCTGTAAAAAACACCTCCCCTATCCAATACTTTCGATTTGTTGCCTTCTGTTTTAATATTCCTGTAACCATAATTAACGGGGAATTGGAACTGTTCGGAGTATTTCTTGAATAATTCTCTTTCGCTCCTCAGCCAGATGTGTTAAATTAAATGACTTCGTTTTGGTAATCAACCGATGTGCCAATACCGATTCCGCTACTTCCCTAACATCTTGCGGAGTAACAAATTCCCTACCATGTATTAACGCCCATGCCTGCGAAGCCACATATAGACTCTGAGTACCACGAGGACTGATACCTAATTCTACTTGCTCATGGGTTCTGGTCTTCTCTATTATTTGTAAAATATAGTGTGAGATAGATTCATCTACTAAAATACCCTTTGTCCGTTCCTGTAATTCCAACACCTCTTCCGCTGTAAGAACAGGTGGTAACTCTGTAATTTCTTTCACCACATCCCGTTTTTTCATTATCACCAATTCTTCTTCCGCAGGCGGATAACCTATCTCTAACCGTATCAAAAAACGGTCTAACTGCGATTCTGGCAAACTATAAGTCCCTTCATATTCAATCGGATTCTGTGTAGCAATAACAACAAAGGGTTGCGGCAATCCGTACGTCCTACTATCCATCGAAACCTGGTACTCACTCATCGCTTCCAACAAAGCACTCTGAGTTTTAGGCGGAGTTCGATTAATTTCATCTGCAAGAACAATATTCGCAAAAATGGGACCACGACGAAATTCAAACTCCGCTGTCTTCGGATTTAGTATAGAAACACCTAATATATCCGAAGGCAACATATCACTCGTAAACTGAATACGATGAAATTTACAATTCATTGAACGTGCCAACACTTGAGCCAATGTCGTCTTCCCCATCCCTGGCACATCCTCAATCAGAATATGCCCACGAGCAAGAATACCAGCAACACACAATTGGATTGCATACGTCTTGCCTAAAAATACACGTTCTACATTATCTATTAATTTGTCAATTTTTTGTTTATACGCTTCTATCATGCTGTAAAAAACATTCCTTTTTCGTTTTTAATTCCTTACCGAACCATCTCTACCTTAAAAATCACAACCATTCAGCAAACCAATCTTCAATAATAGAAAGATATGTATCACGAAATGACTTTGTTTTCCTTTGAACTATATGCAACGCCTCTGGCATGCCTAATAAGTCATATATCTTCTCAGCACCTTTTAAATAGGATACCGACGTTTTTCCCTTGGCTGATGTTTCTGAATTTTCAGAAGGATTTATAATCAACACTGCACTCGTGGCACACAATGCAAGAATATGCTCTATATCAAAAGCCTCCTCGCCTCGTTCTATCTTTTTGCGGAGTTCAGGAATAAGGTCATGCTTACTACTAAACAACCAATTGTATTTACTCTTCTTATCCTTCCAAGAACTCAAAGGTCCAATAGCAACACATGCCTGTATCATAGGTTCTATCGCTGTCAAAAGAATGGCTTGCAATGCTCCAAAACCTTTCCCAAGCACACCAATACTCGTTATATCTGTTGTAAACCATGTTCCAAACACACGGAGTCCTGCCAAATAGTCCATCAATATTTTGCCTTGATAAGACACCTTGTTGTTCTTACCGCTATTCGACCTCTTTGAATCCTTCCGCTCCCCAAAATACAAACAATCCGGAACCATAGTAATATAACCAGAATATGCCAAATCCCGTGCAAGAGCATATTGACTATCCCCCTCAATTCCAGACAATTCATCCTTCCCTTGCGAAATAGCATCATGACAACAAAGAATTGCAGGCGTCGACTCCTTCTTACTCCGTTCAGGAGCAAACACCCAAGCCATTATTCGCTCATCTTCTTGAACAGAATACTCAATCTTATACCTACGAACCTCATCTTCTACACTTTCATCAATAACCTTCGTATGCGGAACAAATATTCCAGATTTATCCTCCTCTATCTCATCATAAAGAGGGTCCGTTAAAATTAATAAATCTTCTCCAAGATAACCCAAAAATTGCCTCTTTATCTCTTCTCGCTTTTCTCGCCAATCTTCTGCATTCTTTATCTTATTCAAATCTATCATAACATCACACCTTCTTCTACTATTAAAAATAAATCCTATTTGTTCATTTTAATTATTTTGATTCTCCATTAAAACAGAAAGGAATATTATCATAACACTATATATAAACAAAGTTTCAATTCATTAAATTCGTTTTCCAAAAAATGTTCTCTCACATTTCACCTTTTCAACCGAAATATATAAACACAATCTCGTCCAGTTACAAAAAATTCATCTTGTTTTTCACCACCAAAAGCACAATTCGAAGGCTGTTTGGGAATCGTTATAGAACCTATTTTATGACCTTCTTCATCAAAAATAACAACACCTTCTGATGAAGTAACCCAAAGATGATTCTGTGTGTCCATTTTTATCCCATCTGGCATTGGAACATCACAAAATTTTACTTCCTGAATCAAACCCTCTTTCAAAAAATCAACAAATTTATACACAGCATTTTGTTCAGTATCCGCAACATACAACATCTTCTCGTCCCGTGATAATGCAATACCATTAGGTTTTTTCAAATTCTTATTCAACAATCGAATCTCTCCTCCTGTAGTGACACAATATATGCCACAAAACCCCAGCTCCGAATTAGGTCCTTCCATACCACCAGGCAAACCATAGGGCGGGTCTGTAAAAAACACCGTTCCATCACGTGCAATAACTAAATCATTGGGGCTATTCAATCGTTTCCCTTGATATTTCTCCGCAATCACATCAAACGTTCCATCCTTATTCATTCGTGAAACCCTTCGATTCCCATGCTCAGCAAAATAAATCCTTCCTTCCTTATCAACTGCTAAACCATTCGAGTTACCACTCGGCTCTCGAAAAGGAGTTTTATCTAATTTATACACCGCATTCGCAGGTATATCACTAAATATCCAACCAATATCTTTAACCCATAACGGACCCTCGGTAAACATAAATCCACATAGTTCCACAATAGGCTGTTCGCTAACCAAAAATGAACCCAAGATAAAAACACACTGAACAATACCTACAAATGCCATATCCAATCCCTTCTCTTAAATATTAATTTTTTGTTCCTATACAAATTAGCATATCATATAAAAACCTGTTATGAAACAATTATAATTACAATTCCAAATAAAAATAATTAAAACAAACACATATAAACAATAAACATCGATGGAGTTCAACTCTAATGCAAGGAAAAAATCCTTGGTTCTTCTCTGTCCATGGAGGACATAGTAAAGAATTCTGTGACCATGCTGATAGTCCTATTGAACAAATGATTCTGCGTGCTATCGAAATAGGTATGCCTGTATTTGGTATCTCCGAACATGCCCCACGTAATCATGAAAAATACCTTTACCCCGAAGAAATCGAATTAAATCGCACACCAGACTCCCTAATCAAAACATTCCATAGATACTGTGACACCATAGAACATCTACAAAAAAAATATGCCCAGCAAATTACCTTACTAAAAGGGCTGGAAATTGAAGTCGTGCCAACCGATTCGTATGTCGAATTCTCAAAAAAAATAATAAAAGAAGGGAATATTGAATACATAGTTGGCTCCGTCCACTGGGTCAACGATATTATGACCGATTTTTCAAAAGAAACCTTTGAAGAAGCCATCAAAACGTTCAACGGGTTAGAAAATCTCATGGTATCTTATTATCAAACCCTGATAGACATGGTAAACAACATAAAACCTGACATTGTTGCCCATTTTGACCTGATTACCTGTTTCCTCAAACCAGATGAACTTCCTACTCCCTCCCCTAAAATAACCAAAATAATTGAAAAAGCTTTAGAGGCGATAAAACAGAATAATTGCCTACTCGAACTTAATACCAGCGGGTTACGAAAACCTATACAACGTATATTCCCTGACTCTATTATTATTCAACAGGCAAAGGAATTGAGCATCCCATTTACCTTCGGGGATGATTCGCATAGTGTCAATCAAGTAGGCTATGGCATTACTCAGGCACGCCAACTACTTCTCAATCACTCTATCTCCCATGTTATCAGATTAAACAAACCCAACCCAGAAGATAGAACTGTTATTCGTGAAGAAATACCCCTAAACAATAGGCTTCGTAAAAAAAATCATTTTTGAAAATTTTATCTACTATCTCGTGTTAATTAACATAGTTCTAATATAGATATCCTACTCATGTATCTGCTCATCTCAACGACACATCAACAAACTTCAAAAAATCATCTTTAGAACATTGAATTATCATAATATCTGTTGCATGTAGCATACCTATAACCCATGGGTAATCCTTTTCAATAGGACTGGTATAATAACACATAAACATTGTGTCACCTCGCATTGTTACCCCTCCATAAGAGGTATCCCCAGCACTGGGAAAATCGGTCAACCATCTTAACCCTTCAGGGCTAACATAATACAATGCTGTTCTCTTCCTATTAAAGATACTTCCCGTATACCAAAAAGGCCCCTTATTCTTACATTCCCTTCGACCAATCGCAAACACTTTCCCATCCAAAGCAAATAAACAAGGACCATCCAAACGGGTTAATCTCGTTTCCATCTTATCCCATTCCTTATATGGGTATCTTGAAGTAGCCACTAAAGTACTTCCTTGCGAATGACCAAAAAAGGAGCCGGAATATTCCAATCTCGCCGTGCAAATTATTCTACCATCTGGCAAAAACTCAAAATCCGTTTCATCATTCCTTGCCCCCTCATGAATAATTGACACCATATTCCAATGTACTCCATCAACAGACCGGAATAATGCAGACTTCCCATGTTCATACCAATATGCCGTTACATACCACTCCACACAATCCTTCGTTTTAGGCCTCCAAAAAAGCCAACCATCGGCTTCCCCATCAATCGGCTGAAAACATCCCCAATGTCTACCATCTCTCGAACTGGAATACAACGTCCGATACGGCTCCGCAAAAAAATCTTTATTCACCAAAGCATACAAAAATAACTTGTCACCTATCGCTCCAAATTTCGGGTCACGTATATCCTCCCCAGAAACCTTAAATTCTGCAACTCTTGTCCATTTAGTACCATCATTCGACTCCCATAAAAATAATTTGCACTGTTCGCTCGCTAAATGAAATGGTGAGTTCGCATGAACCAAATAAAACCTCCCCCGCCAACATATCAGGTCCGAATTAGAATTATGCAATCCATCTGAATACATAACCTCTAATCGATAATCAAAACGGGCATCGACCTCCGATTGATTAGCCCGTTCCATCACCCAAACAAATAAAACAATTAAAAAAATAAAAACAAAAATACAAAAATTAAACAAAATAATAAGAATCGTCTTATACATACCTATTACCTTCTTCTTTTAAAATTGATTTTATAGTTTAATTTTACGATAATAATAAAGAACAAGTATAGTAGTGTATAAACTTAATTTCTAAAAAAATAAAAAGGAATACATTATGAAAAACAAAAATCACCATAAAACCCGTCGTGAGTTTATAAAAGATGCAAGCATTGTCGGCTCCACAATCTATCTTGGTACTCAGGTTAAAGCAACTGCTCAAAACAAATCCTCTGATTTGAAAAAAGAAGCCTTAGCACTCAATGGCGGGGCTCCTGCTGTAAAAGCAACACCACCAGATGCAACTAAATGGCCTATCTATGGAGATGAAGAAATTAATCTCGTAACCGAACTCCTCAAAAATCCAGGATATGGACCCATCGCAGAATTCGAAGAAGCATGGAAAAAACATTTTGACTGTCCCTATGTCAAAGCACATTGCAACGGCACAAGTGCCTTAACGTCTACCCTATTCGCATTAGACCTGCCACCAGGCAGTGAAATCCTTGTCCCCGACTACAGCACATGGTTTCCCGTCGTCCCAATGCGATTCTTCAAATATGTCCCTGTTTTCGTCGATGTTAACCCTAAAACGATGAATATCGATGTTGAAGACTGCAAAAAAAGACTCTCCCCAAAAACACGAGCAATTTTGCCCGTTCACTGGTATGGGCTTCCCTGCGATATGGATATCATTACTGACTTTGCCAAAGAACACGGTTTAGAAGTTGTAGAAGATGCAAGTCATGCCCACGGAGCAAAAGTTAAAGGCGTTTATATCGGCAAATGGGGACGGATGGCTGGTTTCAGCCTACAAACAACCAAACCTTTACCAGCCATTGAAGGTGGAATGGCAATGTATAAAGACATCCGCGACTACGAACGTTCCGTTACGTATGGAAACTATGACCTACCTAAAACATTCCCTGAAGATAGCCCCTACAGAAAATATCAAGGGACTGCTTTCGGTGGCAAATTAAGAATACACCCCATCGCAGCCATATTAGGCAATATTCAGCTAAAAAACCTCGAAGAACGAAATGCCAAAGGCGTTGCTCAAATGAAAAAATTAAACGACGCTATAACACAACTTCCAGGTCTATCCGCTCAATATGTCCGACCCGATGTCGAACGAGTTTATTACTCACGCAATTTAATGTTCATAGACGAAAAGAAATCTGGTGCATCTCGATCCGCCATCGTTAAAGCCCTGAAAGCAGAAGGCGTTGACGTCGTCGAATATCAATGGACGCTATTACATACCTACCCAATCTTCAGCGAATCTAAATGGTGGGAGTTTATGCCAGTCCTACCTAAAGAAGGAACTACCAAAGGGTGTGAAGAAGCGAATCGCACCGCAATATCTTTACCTTATTTCACAACAGAACAACCCGAATTGGTTGAACAGTATATACACGCGTTCCAAAAAGTCTGGGCTCACATTAATGAATTAACTTAATTGATAACAAGAAACTATTTAATTTATTCGTTAGTCATATTCACAACAAATAACAAATCCACCTAGAGGAGAGAAATGAATGGAAGCCACAGTTTCTTCACCACCTACCGTAGAAGTAAAAAACCCAAGAACGGGAGAACTCCTTTATTCCTTCCAGGAAATCACAGAAACCGATGTGGAACAAATGTACTCCACAGCCCAAAAAGCCTTCGAAAAAATCAGTACCATGACTGTCCGTGAACGACTTAACGAACTCGAAAAAATTAAACAATACCTTATAAAACATCGCGAAGAAATTGCTCAATTTATCAGTAAAGAAACTGGCAAATGTATAACCGATGCCCTTATCTTAGAATTATTCCCTGCCGTTGACCAGATTGACTATTACCAGAAAAATGCAGAAAAAATACTTCGCGACCAAAAAGTACCAACCCCAATCCTACTCATGGGCAAAAAATCAAAAATTGTATACGAACCATTAGGGATTATCCTCATTATCTCCCCTTGGAATTACCCATTCCATCTATCTTTTGTCCCCTTTGTCTGTGCTTTTATTGCTGGAAACGCTGTGATTATCAAACCATCACGGCTAACACCATTAAAAGGGTTATATGAAAAAATTATCGAAGAATCAGGCTTCATGAAAGGTGCTCTACAAATTGCCTACGCAAGCCGAAAAACCGCCAATCTACTCATCGAGAAAAAACCCGCTAAAATACATTTTACTGGCAGTGTCGACGTCGGAAAAACAATTATGAAGCAATCCGCACAATACCT
>JAIWNQ010000072.1 GCA_020216745.1 Candidatus Hydrogenedens sp. | reverse complement strand
GATGTCGAAAACCATAACGAACCCCATCAAATCTCGCCAAATTCGCACTTGCTTCCGCCGTACAAATAATATAATACGTTGAAACTGCAAACTCCGTATGCGGAAGTGATATTTCTACCACAGATGCTCCTTGCTTCTCTAAAACCTGAACACCTTTCAAAATAAGTTCCTTTACTTCTTTATTCAAATCCCCAGTAAAATATTCCTTCGGTAATCCAATTCGCAGGGATGTCGGTTTCACACCTTTTCTTATCTTTTCCGCAAAATCAACTTGTGGAAGGTCAACAGAAGTCGTATCATTTGGGTCTTTCCCACTGATAACAGACAAAACTACAGCACTATCCAAAACATTTTTACTCAGCGGACCAATTTGGTCTAATGACGACGCAAATGCTACTAATCCGAATCGTGAAACTCTGCCATAGGTAGGCTTTAATCCCACACATCCACAAAAAGAAGCAGGCTGACGAATAGAACCTCCTGTATCACTTCCCAATGACACAACACACTCTTCCGCAGACACTGAGGCTGCAGAACCACCACTTGAACCTCCTGGCACATATTCAAGATTCCACGGATTCCGCGTCAACTTAATTGAACTATTTTCAGTTGAAGAGCCCATGGCGAACTCGTCCATATTTACTTTACCAATAAAAATAGCATCCGCATCCCTTAACTTATTAACCACTGTCGCATCATAAGGACTACGATAACCCGCAAGTATCTTTGAAGCACAGGTTGTAAATCCTTCTCGTGTACAAATAACCTCCTTTATTGAGACAGGAACCCCAGCAAGAGGTCCAAGAGGTTCCCCTTTCACTACTTTTCCCTCCAATGACTTCGCCTGCTGAAGAGCATAATCACTCCAAACTTGAGTAAATGCATCAACCTTACTATCTACTTCCTGAATACGTTCCAAAAAATCCTGAACAACTTCCACAGGGGATACTTCTTTCTTACGGACATGCTCACTAATGTCTGTAGCTGTTTTTGCCCACCACTTCTCCTGCATCTTAATCCACCTCCAAAATCTTAGGCACTAAAAAATACTCACCATCGTGCAAAGGAGCACAACGAAACGTATCCTCACGTTCAATCGAAGGTTTTACATCGTCCTCTCTTAATATATTTTCCAGCGGAACTGCATGCATCATCGGCTCCACATCATCGGTTGACAACTCATTTAACTTCTCTACATACCCAATAATTTCCGATAAATCAAGTGCCAATTTTTCCGCTTTCTCATCATCTAAAAATAAATAAGCCAAATCAGCAATATGATGTATTTCTTCTCGTGTAATCTTTTTCTTTTCCATATTCCTTTCCCTAACATCTCTTGTTTGCCAATAGAATACCATATTTTACCCCTCTCTTTCTATGTATAACACCACCACAATAAAAACAACTTTCTTGTTTCTCCACTACACATGACATAAAAAAACACGAATATATTTTGTTTTTCTATTCCTCTCTACAGAAACAATCTATAAAGAAAGCATCCCATCTCCAAAAAAACAAATGGTATCATAAAATACAATGATTATTCTACGAACCCTCCTTTTAGGAGCAAAGATATTCCCGCTATATTACAAACTATTGTAGGGGCAGACGCATGTATCTACCCATAACCATATATCTCTATCAAAGACTGTCCATTCTGCAAGTCTAAATGAATAGGTTGGATAAGAAAATGTATTTACAAATGCTACACCTATAGTCATAAAAGATTAAAAGGGGCATTATAAATATTAACCCAATATAAAGTCTATGATACTCTTGTAATACATGGTGAACATTTTAGGTATTCACGGATAGATGTGGGACAGGGGTTTACCAATGGAGGGTATATATCAATGGTACAGATGTTTTTTGGAGTTATATGAAGGAATGTTTGCTGAAGTTTCACTGCGTAAGTAGGAAGTATTTAAAGTATTACTTGGAAAAATTAGAGTTTCGGCATAAGCATAGAAATAATGCGTTTTATGAGTTTATTTTAACCTTAATCCTCTTGATGGATTGGATGGAATAAATAATTACCGAAAATAATTTATCTTTTTGTTTCTTTGTTTAAGAATCGCTCCTTGAAAACCATCGCAATCCACAGCATAAATGGCATAGTAAGGTAGAACTGAATAACAGCCATAGGCAATTCACTATATGCCTTTAAAACTTCTTGATACCGAAGCACAATCACAATAAATAGGATATGTCCCATAATAATAATAATTGAGCCTAATAATGCTTTCTTCAACCTGCTCACCCATCCTACTCTTGTTATAAGTATTAAGGAAATAAACGGTGGTAAGTTCGTAATCAATAAAGCTATAGGCGAAGATTTTTCAAACTCATATCCTTGAATCACAAAATATATCAAAGAAGCAGTGTTTAAGAAACCAGAAGGTCGAATTCCACCAGCGACAATAGGTACGCCCATAACAAATTTTAAAATGGCACCAGATATTTGGACTAAAAGCCAGCCATAAATAGGTATCATAGCCCACCAAATACAAACTAATGGAACAACAACAAGTATAAATTTCAAACAAAACATAAATGTCTGGAACAATGGGGCTAATGTTTTTCGTTGAAAGATTTGAGCTAATCGTTCACGAGTGGAAAGTCCTTCTTTTGTTTCAGCATAAACAACAAACTCTATCCATGCAAGCCACACAGCAACAACAAAAACAATATATACCGCTTGCCATACATAATAATGTAAGAATTCAAACCATTTACCTCCTGAGTTCAATGCACCTACAATCGCCAAAAAACTAAGCCGAAAAATATTTACAAAATACATTAATGGAATTCCAATAATTATTCCCAAAAGTTTTTTTCGTAGTAATGTAGGAAATGCAATAACCGCAGCAAAGAAAATAGCCATAATTTCAATGGCTCCACATTCCGAAATGATAATGAATGGAAATATGTATCCATGAATATTCTTTACTTTATTAGGGTCATTCTGTGAATTCCTATACTCCAACTGCAACGCTTGTAATTCATCATTATATTTTGCTAATAAACTTGCTTTTTCCGGTTCGGACAAATTGGGGTCATTTTTTACCGAATCGATTTTCTTTTCCATATTCGCTATTTTTTGAAGCAATCCCGCTTTTAAAGTGAAAACAACCCTCGGACCTATCTTTGTCTGAATACTTTGCTTTCTCGATTTCTGAGCCCGATACGACCATTGTTCCCATGCAGTCAAAGGACCTTTGGGAACGTTAAGATAGTCCGATGGTTCAGGGTGCGAAGCACCTCTTGACCATGCTAAAAGCCATGCTCGTATTTCCTCTGGACTCTGACTTTGTGGGATTCCCTCTAATGCTGCTTCATCACCAATCCAATTCAGCACACGAGCTGTATTTGTTGCCAAAGTGAATAAATACCAATCATTCCATGTCGTCTGCACTAAGTACCGATAAGCTGTCAAGAAAATTACTACCACAACAAAAAAAATAACTACAAAATGAAATGCTGGATTTTTATACCATACTACCTTTGACTCAGTTGATTTATTATTTTCACTTCCTTCTTGTGTTTGAACAGACATCTACCTTTAACCCTAATTTATAAAAACATACTTATAAAAATTAAAGATTTTATTGATTTGTTTGATTAGTCTATTTATGTTGATAATCATCATCTAAAAGTATTATAATATCATATCCCTATTTTGTTTGCATAAATAAACATTTCCACAATTTTCTATTATAATCCCAAAGAAGTAAGGGGTTTTTAGTTTTTGCCAAAAATCGATGCGTCTATATTTCTAAACTCTAACAACAAACCTTAAACAAAAGGAGATAAATTTTTATGGCTAAGAAGTATGTATATTTCTTCGGTGGAGGTAAGGCAGATGGCCGAGCCGACATGAAAGAAATCCTCGGTGGAAAAGGAGCCAATCTTGCTGAAATGGCAAGTTTAGGTATCCCTGTTCCTGCTGGATTTACAATCTCAACGGAAATGTGCACTGAATACTACACTAATAAAGGGAAACTCCCTTCTTCTCTTATTGATGAAGTAAATAAAGCGATGCAAAAAGTAGAAAAAATCATGGGTAAAAAATTTGGTGACCCTAAAAATCCTTTATTAGTATCTGTTCGTTCCGGGGCGAGAATATCAATGCCAGGAATGATGGAAACGGTATTAAACGTTGGTCTTTGCTCTAAAACAATTCCAGGACTCATTGAAAAAACTAAAAATGAACGTTTTGTATACGACTCTTATCGTCGTCTCATTATGATGTATGCCGATGTCGTGATGGAAAAAGCAGCAGGCATTGAACCTGAAAAAGAAGAGTTGGCAGTCCGCAAACAAATGGAATCGGCAATGGAAGAGATGAAAAAGCAAAAAGGTGTAAAACTGGATACGGAACTTACCGCAGATGATTTGAAAGAATTAAGCGAAAAATTTAAGCAGATTGTTAAGAATACATTAAAGAAAGAATTTCCAGATGACCCCAATGAGCAGTTGTGGGGTGCAATCAAAGCGGTATTCCAATCTTGGAATGGGAAACGTGCTATTGCTTATCGTCGTATTGAGAAAATTCCCGATGATTGGGGAACAGCGGTAAATGTCCAATCTATGGTCTTTGGTAATTTAGGTGATTCCTCTGCAACAGGTGTTGCATTCACACGTAATCCTGCTACAGGTGAAAACAAATTCTATGGTGAATGGCTCATCAACGCACAGGGCGAAGACGTTGTTGCTGGCATTCGAACACCGTATCCATTAAATGAAGCCACAAAAAGCCAAGAAAACCAACACCTGCCATCGATGGAAAAATTATTACCTAAAACATACAAAGAATTAGTTGCTATTCGTAATAAATTAGAGAAACACTTCAAAGATATGCAAGACATCGAGTTTACTATCGAAGAAGGTAAACTCTACATGTTACAAACACGCACTGGGAAACGTACTGGTATGGCTGCAGTCCGAATCGCTGTAGATATGGTAAATGAAAAATTGATTGATAAGAAAACAGCCATCATGCGTGTGAAACCAACACAACTTGATGAATTTCTACACCCGATGTTAGACCCTGCAGACGAACAAAAAGCAAAAGTTCTTGCCAAAGGGTTGCCCGCAGGACCTGGTGGTGCGGTAGGTAAAATCGTGTTAACTGCAGATGATGCAGAAGCATGGACAAAGAAAGGTGAAAAAGTTATCCTTGTTCGTGAAGAAACCTCCCCCGAAGATGTCCACGGTATGCATGCAGCAGAAGCCATTCTAACAGCAAGAGGCGGTATGACCTCTCATGCTGCATTAGTCGCTCGTGGCTGGGGCAAATGCTGTATCGTAGGTTGTGGCAGTTTACATATTAACCTTGAAAAGAAAGAAATCTATGTCGCTGGTGAAGTCCTGAAAGAGGGAGACTGGATTTCCATGAACGGTAGCCTCGGAAAAGTTTACAAAGGTGCCCTCAAGGTTATCCCTGCTCAACCAGAGAAAAATAAATGGTTTGCCTCTATTATGAAATGGGCTGATGAAATTCGTGTATTAAAAGTTCGTACAAATGCGGAGCGTCCAGATGATGCAGAAAAAGCAGTAGAATTTGGTGCGGAAGGTATTGGTTTAGCACGCACGGAACACATGTTCTTCCAGCCAGAACGAATTATTCATATGCGTGAAATGATTCTGGCTAAGAATCAAGAAGAACGTCGTTCTGCCGTTATGAAACTTTTACCTTTCCAGAAAGAAGATTTCATTGGTATTTTCAAAGCTATGAATGGTAGACCCGTAACTGTTCGTCTGCTTGACCCGCCTTTACATGAGTTCGTGGGGAGCCTTTTAGAAGACCCTGAAGAACTTCAAAATCTTGCAAAGGTTTGCAGTGTAACCGTTGACGAAATCAAAGCACGCGTTGAAAAACTCCACGAGATGAACCCCATGTTAGGACATCGTGGTTGCCGTTTAGGTATCACCTATCCAGAAATCACAGAAATGCAAGCCCGTGCTATCCTTGAAGCTGCTGGAACCTTAATTAAACAAAAAATGAAGGTCCTTCCAGAAATTATGGTTCCACTTGTCGGAACAAAACAAGAATTAGACAATCAAGTTGCTATCATTCATCAAGTAGCAAAAGATGTCATGAAAGAAATGGGTGTAAAGATTAATTACATGGTCGGCACTATGATTGAAGTGCCACGAGCCGCTTTGACTGCAAATAAGATTGCAGAAACTGCCGAATTCTTTAGTTTCGGAACAAATGACCTTACGCAAATGGGCTTCGGCTTCTCCCGCGATGATATTGGTAGTTTCCTTCCTATTTATTTAGAGAAAAAAATCCTGCCTGCAGACCCATTTGAAGTTTTAGACCAAGAGGGAATTGGACAACTTATTCAAATGGCTGTAGAAAAAGGAAGAGCCACACGACCCGACCTCAAATGTGGTATCTGTGGTGAACATGGTGGCGAACCTTCTTCAGTTAAGTTCTGTCATCGGGTTGGCTTAAATTATGTAAGTTGCAGTCCTTACCGTGTTCCAATTGCACGGTTCGCCGCAGCACAGGCAGAAATTGAATCTCCTCGAAATAAATCGTCAAAACCTACCAAATATGCACAAAAAAAGAAGCAGAAGAAAACCTCACGTAAAAAGTAAATTTACATTTCAAAATATAGATCAAAAACCGCTTCTGATTTGTCAGAAGCGGTTTTTACTATAATAAACTCATTATTTATTTTTTGTCGTTTGCCTTCAATTCTTCTACAAGGTCAATATACATCTGCATAGCCTGTTCTTGCGATGTTCCTTCTAACGCCTTCCATGCATCATATTTAGCCCTGCCTACAAAATCCATCATACCAGGACGGGAACCTTTGCAATCCCCTTCCGAAGCCTGCTTATATAAAGCATATAAACGTAGTTTGGTTTGAGCATCAGGTGCCTCTGACAATTGAGTTACATCTTTAGCAGCCTGTTCAAATTTTGCTTTTAATTCCTCTGACATAGCTTTTTCCTTTCACTTTAATTTACAAGGTTCATTTATTTATACTTACCATTAAGTATACTTAATGGTAAAACAAAAAATACCCCATTGTCAACTCAAGTATGGTATAATTTAACATTATTTTCATAATATTTCTTTTAAACTAAACTAAGTATAAAGGATATAAACTATGAGCAATGTTTTTATTATTGATGCAGTACGCACACCAGTAGGCTCTCTGAATGGCGTTTTTGCTGAATATTCTGCTGTTGAATTGGCTACTAACCTTGTAAAAGAATTGTTAAAACGTCATCCTGAGATTGAACCAGAACAAATCGATGAGGTTGTCCTTGGTGAGGTGTTAACTGCTGGATTAGGTCAAAATCCATCAAGACAGGTAGCAATTCGAAGTGGCATTCCTCAAACTATACCTGCGTATACTGTTAATATGGTTTGTGGCTCTGGAATGAAATCCATCGAATTGGCATGGCAACGTATAAAGATGGGGAATGCCAAAATCATTTTTGCTGGTGGAATGGAAAATATGTCACAGGCGCCATATCTGCTTAAAAATTTGAGACGTGGTGCAAGGATGGGTGATACCGTTGCTGTTGACAGTATGATTTTTGACGGTTTGTGGGATATTTTTAATCAATACCACATGGGTATAACTGCAGAGAATGTTGCGGAACGGTTCGAAGTCTCTCGAGAAGCCCAAGACCAATTCGCTTATGAAAGTCAAATGAAATGTGCAAAAGCATACGAAAAAAGTTTGTTTAAATCTGAAATTGTTCCGATTACAATAGAAACTAAAAAAGGACCATTAGTA
Source organism: Candidatus Hydrogenedens sp. (assembly GCA_020216745.1). Taxonomy (GTDB): domain Bacteria; phylum Hydrogenedentota; class Hydrogenedentia; order Hydrogenedentales; family Hydrogenedentaceae; genus Hydrogenedens. The sequence goes on along the minus strand of JAIWNQ010000072.1, from coordinate 2,234 downwards.
ATTGACAAAGATGAACATCCACGACCAGATACAAATTTAGAAAAGTTAAGTAAATTAAAACCAGCATTCAAACCGAATGGTACTGTGACTGCAGGAAATGCGTCAGGTATTAATGACGGTTCTGCTATATTAATACTTGTTGCTGAAGACATACTTCCAAAGGTAAAGCCCATGTTCAATCCTGTACGTGTAGTGGATATACAGGCGATGGGATGTGACCCTGCCTTTATGGGATTAGGTCCTATCTTTGCCACAAAAAAACTATTAGAAAAAAACCAATTAAAAGTAGATGATATTGATTTATGGGAACTTAACGAAGCCTTTTCTGCACAGTCGATTCCTTGCATTCAGCAAATAGGGATGAATCCTGAAATTGTTAATGTTAACGGTGGTGCAATTGCTCTTGGCCATCCGATCGGTTGTTCAGGTGCTCGTATTACGACCACTCTAATTTATGAGATGCAACGTCGAAAATCTAAAAAAGGTATAGCCACAATGTGTATTGGTGGTGGCATGGGAATTAGTGGACTTTTTGAAGCAAGCTAAACATGAATAACCTACACTACTTTTATTGTTTCCTATAAAAACAAAATAACGATAGAGACAAAAGTTTCTTTATGTCACTTTATATAACTATTTACCAAACAAGAAAACGAAAAAACATATATCTAATTTTTAAAACTCAGCCTTTGTTAGCAATTAACGGGGCTATCGCAGATAATAAACCTGCAACTGCGGTCAATACTGTGGCAACTATGGAAATAATAGCATAGGTTGATGCTGTTTCAATTTTCGATGGAGTTGCTACCTTTTGTGTTAAAAGTTTTGTGTGTTTCATTAAGATTCTCCTTTATTAATATTGAACATTCTGTTTTACATCAATTATTATACAAATTTCATTATAAAACATTACGAAATAAAGAATAACAAAATATACATTTTAATTCAATTTGGGAATAGAATGATTTTTTTCTGGATTTTAACCTTCGTTTTTGTAAATGCTATTCTTAGTACTCTTTTATCGCCTATAACTAAACCATACAGAAACCTACTTCTCTCAATACTTCCTGCCATAGCATTACTACTAAATATATTAGTAATGAGTGAACAAAACACATCTCCCTTTACACTAAAATGGTTACCTTCTTTAGGATTAAATGTGCTTTTAGCACCGTCTTATTTTTCGTTAATGTTTGGTATTCTTATATTATCTATCGGGTTAATTATTCATATTTATGCTTCTATTTATCTTCACACAGACCCTTCTATAAATTATTGGCATTTCTGGTTTTTTATATTTATGGGGTCTATGTTAGGTGTTGTATTTTCATCAAACTTATTTTTACTTTTTCTATTCTGGGAAATCACCAGTCTCGCATCATTCTTTTTAATTGGGCATTTTTATGAACAAGAAGATGCGAGGAAGAGCGCATGGGAAGCACTTTTAATTACTGGTGGAGGAGGACTATGCCTTCTAACGGGTTTCATCCTTATTTATATCATAACAGGCACTGCTGACCTACCAGAACTTAAAGAAAGAATTAATGAAATCCATACTTCACCATACCTTAATACTGCTGTAATCCTAATCATTTTTGGAATTTTAACAAAATCAGCTCAATTCCCCTTCCACTTTTGGCTACCAGATGCTATGACAGCCCCTGCACCTGCGAGTGCTTATTTACATTCAGCAACAATGGTCAAAGCAGGTGTTTTTTTATCTATTCAATTATCCGATATATTCTCAGGTATCTCATTATGGAATTTAATACTTATTTCTTCTGGGGCAGTAACTTTCCTTCTGGGAGCTATTAGTAGTATTAAAGAGGACTCAATCAAAAGAGCCTTAGCATACACTACAATAAGCACATTAGGGTTGCTTACTTTCCTGATAGGAATAGGAACACCAGCCACTATTTTGTCTGCCATGATATTAATATTTGCTCATGCTATTTATAAAGCAGGGCTATTCCTGACAGCAGGAGCCCTTGAATTTACCAATCATTGTAAATATTTTTCAAAAAGCCACGGTATCTGGAAAAAACATCCTTATCTATTTTTAACAACATTATTACTCTTATTATCACTTACAGGAATACCCTTTACATTTAGTTTCCTGACCAAAGAAGAAATACTAAAGTCTTTACTGAATTTACATCCTACTACACTAATACCTTCTATTTTACTTTTCATAGTAGGAAATATATTTATAGTAGGTTTTTCAATTCGCTTTC
>JAIWNQ010000088.1 GCA_020216745.1 Candidatus Hydrogenedens sp. | reverse complement strand
GACACCACCCTATCCCAAACCTTCACCATCACCGGCACAAAATAATATTCTAATCAGAAAATCACAATCCCTACATCATTATGTCATATATAATGACAAAATTACCTCTCTTCTTTCGTTAGGAGTAGCAAATGCATCTACATAGTGACTTTTTAGTAAAGCAGGAGAAATTGTCTGTTTCGACAGCCAACTACTTTGATACATTTTATATTTCTTTTATTAAATAATATAAAACTCTAAACCATATTTCTTGTTATTACATACAATACAGTCCCAATTTTTAATTTACTGACTAACTTCCTTAGATATTTTTATTTTCATTTATTTTTCTATAATATTAAAATAAGGAGAGTTAATAGTAACGATTGAGAAGCATTTTTATCAAGGTAATAATAATTAAAGTTAAGGTTTACATGTATCAGGCTGATAGTAATCTTATTTTTGAATGAATTTGTTTTTTATAAAACCCTCTATTATTGCCGTCTTCACCTGGTAATTTTACTATTAAAATACTTCTCATTATACATTTATTTTTTCTTCTTTTCTTTTTACGACTTAGAAAATTACTGTTGCCTTATCATTCAATATTATCTATAAGTTTCTGCATAATCATTTCAGCAAACTTCTCTGGAGATTTTCTTGTCAAATCAATATAAGAAATTGTTTGTGGCAAACCCTTTAATTCACTATTATCAAACCGAGCAGGAAGAACAAATAATTTTTTTTCCTTTATCTCTCTTGTTAATGCTTGATTAAATTCATACTTCGTCCACCATTTTTCGCTATACTCTTTGGAAATAAAAATTACACAAAAATATTGAGTTTTCTCACCACCAAAAATCTCCTGAAAAAATTCAGGTAAGTTTTTACCCCACATGTTTACCTCTTCAAAAATATCTAGAAATACTTTAACTCCTTTCCCATTTAGGTGACTACCTACCTTTTCCACATAATCTCTTTGTTCGCTCGCGTATGACAATGCTATATCATATTCATCTCCAATCTGTTTTCTTTCTTTTTCTACCCTAAACTCTGGTATTCCTGAAATTTCTCCTCTCTTTTTCAATTTATAGCCATCATTTCTTAAAAATGACCTTATCTGAAAAAATGAATCCATTAAATTATCTTTGCTATGTATCACCTCAGGATGGATAGAATTTTCTATAAAATTAATGAAAGTTTCATCGTCACATTCTAATATATTCAAGGGACCTTTAAGCAAAGTTTCTGCATCCCAATCATCATTAATTACCATATGTTGCCATATTTCATCATAAAGATTATCGTACCTGTGGCCATAATAAGAAGGTAAAGATTTTAAATCCCATATTTTATTCAAAAATTCTAATATTCCTATTTCCCCATAAAATTTTATCTTTCTACTTACCAAATGTTTTAGTATACTTTCCCTTGTTATCCGAGAAATATTCATAAAATTTCACTTATTTAACTTATCAATAATCTAAAAAATTACAATCACTAAACCTTCAAATTATTATAAAATGAGAAAATGATTATAGTATAATGAAATATATAAACTGTAACAAATTTAGGTAAAAAATATGGAAATAATTTGTAAACTAAAAGATTATATTTGGGAAAAAATAAATTATAAATATGGAGAATATTCTGAAATAGACACAGAAATAATCTTTGTAGAACCTATACTTTATCTTGCAGGATATGACATTTTTAATTTAAACATTGTAAAAAGAGCAAAAAGATCCGGTTACAATACTAACAATGTGGACATTAAAATTAACAACGGCAATAAAAATCCACTTTTCCTTATTGAAGTTAAAAGTACAGAATGTCTCAATAAAATATTTTCAAAATTTTCAAAATTTTCAAAAAATGAATATGGATTACCCAATAATACGAAAAATTCTTATATAATTTTACCCCCAGGTGAGAAAGGAAACTACCAAACAAAAACAAAACAGAGTTTTGGAAAGGGGAAGAGAGGAGACCTTCTTTTATACATCTCTAAAAAAAAATCTGATGAAAATTATGATAAAAAATTTTTACCATTTGATAATGATTGGGTTGGTCAAATACTTGCCTATGGATTCAATCAGGTATTTTTTGAAAATGAAAATAATCATGATAAAAATAATCTTGACATAAATATAGAAAGTATTGAAGAATTAGTAAATAATTACGAATCTCATAATAATTCACAGAAATCAAAAAAAATACGTAAAGAAATAATTGAAATCAAAAATCCAGATAACATTTCTTTTTTCCCAATCTTAACCGATGGGAAATCTTTTATCTTTTTTGATATTAGCAAATTCGAGTTTAATAAAAACTCTTGGGAATTCGAAGGGATTAAGTATATAAAGTATATAATTGAAACCAAAGAGGTTTTTGAAAAAGTGATAGAACTATTAAGTAACCCCCAAAACATAAGAAACATTTTTGATGATGACTCACAAAAAGAAGTAGAACCTATAAGAGAGGATAACATAAAACTCTATGTCTGTTTTCACAAAAAAACACAGAGTCTACCTAATTCAAAGTAAAAAAGACCAAACATCCAATAAAACCAACCAAATTAAATTACGATATAATACTTCTTTATGAACTAATTAAAAGTTTTTCCTACAAAACCATATCTCACCATTTTAAAACTCGCACTTAAATACCCAGGCGTGTTGGCAGGGGATTTGGGCAGGGGAGACGCAAGGTGTAGTTATAACTATTTGCCCGTATTGGTCTTCCGCATTTACCGGAATGTCTGTGCCGAGTAAACTTACTTTGGGCACGGTCTGGAACTCGGCTGGTTTGGGGATGGTCCATGTCTCAGGGGGCCATTTCAACGCTATGGCATATATTGCATTCCCTTTGCGTGTGAAACGGAAATTCTCCATCTTCGGTGCATCCTTCCACACATCGGAACCGTAGATGGCTTCCCCATTCACCTCGAGCCACTTACCCATCTCGAGCAGTCGTTCCTCCATTATCTCCGGGATGCGTCCATCTGCGGATGGACCTATGTCCAATAGTAGGTTACCACCCCGTGAGACATTATCTATAAGCAGGTGAAGCAATTCCGCGGTGCTACGGTAATTTTCCGCCGTCTCATTTCGGTTATAACCAAATGACCGACCCATCCCCTGACACTCTTCAAACAGTCCCTTTTCCATCAACGGACCCTCGGGGATATGTCCATACTCAGGGGTCGCAAATCCTCCATGTATATTGCGACAATCTTTGCCCCAGCGGTCATTTACAACAATATCCTTTGGTGCGGGCGATTCATTAAACAGCCAGACTAAAAATTCCGTGCTCCGCCAGACAGAACTCGGGTAATCCCACTCCCCATCAGGCCAGAACACATCCGGTTGATAGCGAATAATTAAGTCTTTCATCTGCGGTAACATATGTTCCTCTACATAGCGATGTACATCCTGTTTATACAGCGGGTTGAACCATTCATATAATGAGTAGTAAAACCCTGCTTTAAGTCCAGTATTCTTTACTGCACTGATGAGCTCGCCTGCGAGGTCCCGATGCGGTCCGATGTCCATCGCATTCCAGTTCCAACTTTGAACACTGGGCCACATACAAAAACCATCGTGATGTTTGGAGGTCAAAACGACATATTTCGCACCTGAGCGTTTGAATACATCTGCCCAGTGGTTGGGGTCGTATAATTCCGCTTTGAACATCGGGGCAAAATCCTGATACTGGAATTTTTCGCCATATTTCTCAACATGGAATTTCCATGTGGCACCCTCTTTATTTTGCATGTGATTCCAATACCATTCCGAATAGGTTTCCTTGGGTGCCCATGACGGGACAGAATAGACTCCCCAGTGTATAAAAATACCAAATTTGGCATCTTCAAACCATTGCGGATTAGGTCGCTGGTCCAATGATTCCCATGTGGGCTCATAAGCAGTGGCAATAGCGGTCGCAATAACAAAGGATGTTAATAACATAAGATATGCTCCTATCGTTTAAAATTTATTTTACTTTTAATTCTGTGATAACAATGCTATATGGTGGAATTTCCATTTCGGGGAAGGCTTTCTTATTGATTTTTTCTTCCTTCAGCCAGACGCCAGGTTCAGTATCAGGCAGGTTAATGGACATTGGCTCTTTGCCCGTGAGTATCCATGCGGTTTTCGGTGGTGTCACTTCCTTGCCTGCTACGCCTACATGGACATTAATTGCCCTATCCATGGGGTTTACCACAGAGAGAGTTAATATCCCCTCTTGCTCATCTTTCCAGGCAGAGAAAACATCAATTGGTACCATAGATACCCCTGCCTGATTGCTATCCGATAGCGGTTTTACCTCGACAGCCACAGGCACAGAACCAAAACGCTGACGGTACAGCATCAGGGTAAGCCCTGTCGTATCAAAGAAAGCACTCGTTTTGGTAGTTTTAATGGCAGATATTACATTTACAGTCTGGGCATAGTTTGCCATGGTTATTACATCGCTGTTGCGGAAGAATTCATGTAAGCCAATAGCCACACCTAACGCATCTTTCAGGTGGTAAACACAGCCAAGTTCGCCATAGACATGGTCTCCATACCAGTAGTTCCATTCGTCCATTGCAATGGGGACAAATTTTTCCTTTAACGCAGGTATCGTTTCTAAATAACCTTTATGATTTTTTACTTTGGCTTTTATTCTCTCGGCTAACTGGTAAACATGTTCAAATACATCCTTCTTTTCTCCACAATAAAAATGCTCGCTTATGTAGTCCATATTTTCTGCACAATTCTCTAACATCTTCTGGCTCCAGATACCCATGTTTTCACCGACACCAACGAGTTTGATAGTAGGGTCAACTGCCTTCATGGCTTGGGCAAACTCATTATGACGCTTGACATAATCATCTACAGGCACATGACCTAACTGCCATTCGCCATACATTTCATTGCCAACACCCCAGTAGGTGATTTTATAGGGTTCGGGATGTCCATTATCGGCACGCCATTTGCCCATCGGTGTATCTGATGAGCCATTAGCGTATTCGACCATATCGCGAGCTAACTGCACATCACCCAGACCTGTGTTGACCACTGCTAAGGGTTCCGTTCCTATTTCACGACAGAACTGCATAAACTCGTCCATCCCGAAATCGTTTGTGTCAATACCGCCCCAGGCGGGGTTTTTGCGTGTTGGGCGTTTGTCCGGGTCGCCGATACCGTCCTTCCAGTTATATCCACTGACGAAATTACCGCCGGGCCAGCGATAAATAGGAGAATTGAGTTGTTTTAGCAGGGCGAGTGTATCCGCTCTCATCCCTTTGATGTTGTCGCCGGGCATGAGTGAGACCGCACCGATGAACAGGTTACCCTGCCCCGTGGCGAGAATAGCGAATTGGGCAGGTTTGCCGTCTTTATCCACTTTGAGTTTGAATGAGTATTTCTGATAATCCTGCGAAATGTTTTGTATAATTGCGGGTTCGCATAGAAGTGTGTCGCCGGAACGCAATAAAACCTTAACTGTGATGTCGGGGTGTGTGGATTTCAATATGACCCTACCGACATATTCTTTTCCTGCAATGACTTCCAAATTATCCTGTATCAGACCGCGTTCTCGATGGGGATTGAGGAGGATGACAGGGGTGTACCAACTGGTGTAGGGATGAATCTGGTCTATGAATAGCATCATATCTGAAGGATGTAATTTCCAGGGAGAGTCGGTAGTGTTGATTAAATAGAAGAATTTGCGGTCTTCGAGCATTTCTGACCAGATACCGCCATAAATACAGCGACCTAAATGTTCAATAAACTGACCGTAAATAAATGGGTGTATGGGGGTGCCTTTCTGAGATGGGTCAATGTTTATTTGCATATCACCCATCACCATATCTGATATTTTTTCTAATTTGATATCATCATATATTGCAGTTCCTTTTGCCAATCCCCAACCCCCGAAGAGGCAATTCACCATTATTCGTGTTTGAGAAGCGACAAAGAATGTAGATTCAACATATTTCCAATCGTTTGTGCCGGATAATGAGGTTGTGCGAGCACCATCAATTCCGTGAATGTTGAGTAAAGCACCCGCACCGTTTTCTAATTGAATGTTATCTGTTTTAATCCAGCCGGAGAGTTTGTATTGGGCAAATGGGGAGACATCTACTTCTTTGAACCAGGATAAGTCCCCGCCTTCGGAAGATGAAATCTGGACTGCGTTGCCGGTTTTCCCCGGGACAGGATATTGAAAATCGCCTTTGCCCTTCCAGACCTTTGTTTGCCAGCCGTCAGGAGCGGTTGACCCCTGTTCGAAGGCTTCTTCAAGGACGATTTGTGCAAAACAGAGGGGAGCCAAAAGGATAAACATTACGAAAATGATTGAGTTTGGTTTCATATTTGTTTCTCCGTGTTTAGGTTCAATAATTGTTATCGCAAAAAAGGAGAGATAAATGCAAATAAAGTTGGGGGGAGAGTCGGACGGGTCGGACGAGTCGGACACATCGGACAAGTCAGACGGGTTGGACACATCGGACAAGTCAGACGAGTCGGACACGTCGGACAAGTCAGACGGGTTGGACGGGGTGATGGTGAAATTGCTATTTTAGGAGTGGAAGAGGTATAATAGTATGGTTTCGGGGCGTAGCGCAGTCCGGCTAGCGCACTTGGTTTGGGTCCAAGGGGTCGCCGGTTCAAATCCGGCCGCCCCGACCATGAATTTAAAGGGTCGGACAAGTCGGACGAGTCGGACGAGTCAGACAAGTCGGACGAAATAACACAAAAGAGAAAGGAAGGATTATGTCTGATGGGAGGTTAATTCCTCCACATGGGGGCTATCGGAGATTGCGGAGTTTTCAAGTAGCACAGGAGATATATGATGCGACGGTATTGTTTTGTGAGCGGTTCATTGATAGGAAATCAAGAACACATGACCAGATGATTCAGGCGAGCAGGAGTGGAGTTCAAAATATTGCAGAAGGGAGTATGGCGTCTGCGACATCAAAGAAGATGGAGATTAAGTTGACAGGTGTGGCAAAGGCAAGTTTGGAGGAGTTGTTACGGGATTATGAGGATTATTTGAGACAGCATGGTTTGAAACAATGGGGCAAGGATTCGCCGGAGGCACGAAAGATAAGGGAGATGTATAAGTCGGACAGGTCGGACGAGTCGGACACGTCGGACATTTATGGGATAAGGACAGCGTCGGCAGAGGTTGCTGGGAATACGGTGATTTGTTTGATTCATCAGGCGACATATTTGTTGAGGAAGCAGTTAGAACGGTTGGAGCGGGAGTTTTTGGAGAAGGGTGGTTTTACGGAGCGGATGTATCATGAACGGAAACGTTGGCGAGATAGAGAGAAGAAAGAGTAGAGTCGGACCAGTCGGACGAGTCGGACAAGTCGGACGAGTCGGAGGGGGTGGACAAGGCGAGCGAGGCGGACAAGGCGGACGGGTCGGAGGGGGTGGACAGGCAAGCAAAAAATGGGCGAGGAGGACGAATCGGACGAGTCAGACAAGTCGGACAAGGTGGACGGGGCGGAGGGGATTGAATAAATTGGACAAAGTAGATTATCTGGATAGATAATATAAGAAGGAGGAAGTAAATATGGAAAATATTTTAGAAAAGTTAAAAAAAGGAACTGTTATTTCTGATCCGTTTTTACCTGAACCTATGAAAATAGACACATGTGAATGTATAATAGGTGGTTATATCCAAATGACAGGGGTATTAATTAAAAGTAAAAAATATAAAAATTTAACACTAAGAGAAGATGATTTAAATAAATTAACGATTCTTCCCTCATGTGGGACATTCTCTAAACCCGCTCAGGAGGTTTTTCTTTCGTTAGAAACGATTCGGTATCGTTATGCTTCGTTGTATGACCCGTTGCTTGCGGTGCATGTATCCAAAGTGGACCCCTTGCCTCACCAAATTGATGCGGTATATAACTATGTTTTGAAGTTATTGCGTATTCGTTTTTTGATTGCAGATGATCCGGGAGCTGGAAAAACGATTATGGCGGGATTGATTATTAAAGAACTGAAACTACGTAGTTTAATTAAAAGAATTTTAATAGTTGTCCCTGGACATCTGAAAGACCAGTGGAAACGGGAGATGAAGGACCGATTTGAGGAAGATTTTGAAATTATAGATCGGAGTCGTTTTGATGAGGGATATCGTGTAAATATCTGGGAAAAGTATAATCAATGTATAACTTCGATTGATTTTGCCAAGCAAAATGATGTGAAGCAGACATTATCCAGTACAAATTTTGACTTTATCATTGTTGATGAAGCTCACAAACTTAGTGCTTATCGTTATGGACAGAAAACAGAAAAATCGGAAAGGTATAAATTAGGGGAGGTATTGTCTAATTGCACGGAACATCTTTTATTCCTTACGGCTACACCGCATAAAGGAGATGCGGATAATTTTCGTCTATTTTTAGACCTGTTAGAACCTGGATTTTTTGCCACAAATCAAATGATGATAGAGTCCATTAAGGCAGGGAATAATCCTCTTTTTATTCGTAGAATTAAGGAAGATTTGAGAGATTTTGATGGCAGACCCCTATTTACACCGCGGAATGTAAGAACGATTCCATACGATTTGGGGAGAGAGTCTCCGGCTGAAAAAATTTTGTATAACGACTTATCAAAATATGTTGAGAAACAGTATAAACAGCTCAAAGATGATGAGAAGAAAAAGAATGTTGCATTTGCACTTGTCATTCTTCAGCGTCGTTTTGCCTCGAGTATGTATGCCCTCTTAGAGTCTTTAAAACGGAGAAAGAACCGGTTAAAAGAATATTTAAACCAACCTGAACCCGAAAAAGAAGAGAAGAGAGAATATATCACAGATATTGATGAAATTGAAGATCTTTCCGAACAAGAACGATGGAAAGAAGAAGAAAAATGGGAAACAGTAAGCAGTTCCAGAAATAAAGAAGAATTGGAAGGAGAAATCAAACAAATAGACAATTTTATTCTGCGTGCGAATGAAATCATTAAAGGAGAAAACGAAATAAAATTAAAACGATTGAGAGAATCTATAGAAGAACTGAGTAAGAACATTGAAGACTCTGAAAAAAGGAAAATACTTATTTTTACGGAATCCCGAGATACCCTTGAATATCTTGCCGGAAAGATTCAACAATGGGGTTTTCGAGTGAATACAATTCATGGTGGTATGAATTTAGAAGAACGGATTGATGCAGAAAATACTTTCAGGAATAAGACAGACATTTTAATAGCCACAGAAGCGGCGGGTGAAGGTATTAATTTACAGTTCTGTAATTTGATGATTAATTATGATATTCCGTGGAATCCGAATCGGTTAGAACAACGTATGGGGCGAATTCATCGTTATGGACAGAGTCGCGAGGTGTATGTTCACAATTTTGTTGCGATAGATACACGAGAAGGAAGTGTGTTAAACCGTATTCTTGAAAAATTAGAAGAGATTCGTAGTGCTCTTGGTTCAGATAAGGTATATGATGTTATTGGTGAATTTATAGAAAGCAAGAAAGTAGCGGAGGCATTAACAGATGCTGCATTGAATGCCCGGGATATTAATGAAATCCTTGAAGGAACCATTCCTGAAATTAATGAAGAGTTTATTTCCCAAGTTAAGGAGAACATTTTTTCGGATACGCTTGTAACCAAACATATAAACTTTACCTCAATAAAGGAGTTATCCCAAAAAGCCAAAGAAAATCGGTTAATACCGGAATATACAGAACTGTATTTTAAGAAGGTATATAGTTATTTAAAAGGGACTATGAAGAAAATAGGTGAAAAAATCTATTCTATAGAATCGGTTCCTTATGAACTACGAAGGATTGCAGAAGATGAGAAATTTCGTAAACGTTTTGGGTTGGTTCAGAATAAATATAAACGAGTTACCTTCGATAAGGAAGTGGCGCTAAGGGACTCAACGGTTGAATTTTTATCATTTGGACATCCCTTGTTTGAGGCGGTCCAACAATGGATAGAAAACACATTAATGGATAATCTTGCGGAAGGAGCTGTTTTTTATGATCCGGACGGAAAACTGG
>JAIWNQ010000087.1 GCA_020216745.1 Candidatus Hydrogenedens sp. | reverse complement strand
ATGGATATATTATCTTTTATGAAGGTGAAATTGAGGATGGAACAGGGGCTACCGCAGGAAAACGGCTTTTTTCATTTTATACAGATGGAGCAAACATTAAACCTATTCCACCGTCTATCCTTTGGGACTTAGAGCAAGAAAATCAACCTATATCGGAGTCATCTTTATCCGTAGAGGAAATAGAGAATAAGGTATTACGCACCGCTTTGCAGGCGCTGGAAGAATATAAGAACGAATTGCTTCAGGAACGGAATCGGCAGGCAGAAATTAAGAAGAACTATGGGGTGAAATCATTAGAATATCTCATTGATAGATTAGATGAGGACCTAATAAAATTAGAAAAACGGAAAGATAACGGTGAAAATGTGGAACTGGTAATAAACAATACTAAGGAGAAGAAGAGACGATACGAACACCAAAAAGAGGAGTTACGTAAACAGATTCAAAAAGAGACATCCCTATCTATGGAGACTCCTCGTCTTTTATCGGTTGTTCGAGTAATGCCCTATCAAAAACGAGAAGGGAAGAAACCCATTATTGTAAGTGAAGAGATAGAAGCAATAGGTATGCATGTCGCAATGGAATATGAACGGAAGCAGGGGAGGAATCCTGAGGATGTTTCTGAACAGAATTTAGGGTTTGATATTCGTTCTGTGAAATATGATGAGAATGGGGAATCTATTGGGATACGGTATATAGAGGTTAAAACGCGTGCGGATAAAGGGGATGTTATTATTACGCAGAATGAATGGCTACATGCACAACGATTTAAAGATGATTATTATTTGTATATTGTGTTTAACGCATCTACAAATCCTGAATTAAAGATTGTTCGGAATCCTGCGGACAATATGCAACCTGAAGAAAAAGTGGTTAGATATATTGTGAGGATGGAAGAAATAGAGAGGTCGGGAAAGGTTGAGTAGGTCGGGAACAAAAATGCTTCCGCTATAACGCTTTTTATACGGGAGCAAGGATGCTCCCGCTACAATGGATGTGTGTATTATTAGTATTATGATATGGTAAAGTATGCTTAGTTTATAATAAGTTGATTATCTGGAGGAGGATTTATGACAAGTAAACGGTTTATTGAAGAGTCGTTTCCGGTAAAGGAAGTGGGTATAGAAAGTGCTAAGGAAAAAAATATCCGACATGGACATATCAGTACTTTGCATATATGGTGGGCACGACGACCTTTAGCTTCAAGTAGGGCTACTGCTTATGCAAGTTTAATACCGGTACAGTCAAACATAAATGAATGGCAAAAGAAACGGGATTTTATTGTTAATCTATGCAAATGGGAAAACTCGAATAATAAGATGTTTATTAAAAAAGCCCGAGAGGAAATATTAAAGGCAAATGCGGATAAGCCTCCTAAAGTTATAGATCCATTCTCTGGTGGGGGGGCTTATCCATTGGAAGCATTACGACTGGGTTGTGAAAGTTATGCTAATGACTACAATCCTGTAGCAGTATTAATTGAATTGGCGACATTGGTTTATCCTGTGAAATATGGAAACACATCCTCTGAGGTTCCGGATTTATCGAAAATTCATAATGAAAATAAAGGAAATAGAACTTATTTTTCTGATGAATACAACATTTCTAAAAATAGCCCTTTATTATTTGCAGTAAAATATTGGGGGAATTGGGTTTTAGAGGAAGCAAAAAAAGAACTTTTATCTTTTTATGTCTACCCCGGAAAAAATAATTTTTCTATTCCCGTCGGATATATATGGGCAAGAACGATACCATGCCAGAATCCTATTTGTTCTGTGGAGATTCCATTGATGAGGCAATATTGGTTGGCTAAGAAGGATAGAAAGAAGATATCGTTGTATCCGGTGGTAGATAAGGAGAGGAATACGATTGAGTTTGGGATTGTAGAGAAGGGTAAGGAAGGATGGCGGTTTATTGAGAAGCCCGATATTTCAAATTTGGATTTGCCGGTGGGTAGTTTTGATCCGGAAAAAGGGACTGTAGCCCGTGCGGTAGTAAGCTGTCCTGCGTGTGGTGCGGTGATAGATGATAAGACCACGAGGCAGTTGTTTCAGGAGGGGAAATCAAGCCAGCGGATGATAGCGGTGGTTTATTTAGCTGGTGAGGAAAACCGTACTTTGGGGAAAGGTGGAACAGAGAGGGGGAAACGGTATCGAATAGCCACAGAAGAAGATATGGAATTATACCTATGTGCGGAGAAGGCATTATCCCGAAAGGTGGAAGAATTGCGAGAGAAATGGGGTATGGAGCCCGTGCCTGATGAGGAATTACCAATAAAAGGGACGTTGGGTTTTTCTCCTCACTGGAGTTCTCCAAAGAAATGGGGCGATTTATTTAATTCGAGGCAGAAGTTGAGTCTGATAACTTTTTGTGATGCGGTTCGCAGGGCGTATGAGGAAATGATTCAACTACAATATCCACCCGACTTTGCTAAAGCAGTGGTTAGCTACCTGGGGATAACAATAGATATGAATTCTGCTTTCAATAGTTCGCTTACACGTTGGGACAATACTTCTGAAGCTATAAAACATTTATTTGGGCGACAAGCAATCACAATGCTTTGGGACTATGTAGAATTGAATCCTTTTAGTTGCTCTACAGGAAGTTTTATAACAGGGCAAGAATATTATTTAAAAACATTGAGTAACCTATCACAGATTTCAGATTGTCAGGTTTTAGTTCCTGTTGTTAGTCATGCTTCTGCGACACAGCTTCCCTATCCGGATAATTATTTTGATGCGGTATTAACGGACCCACCTTATTATGATAATGTTCCTTATTCTTACTTGTCGGATTTTTTCTATGTGTGGTTGAAACGGAGTATAGGTCATCTGTATCCGGAGTTGTTTATCACATATCTTACGCCGAAAAAACAAGAGATTGTTGCATATCCCGAAAGAGAAGGAGGGAAAATAAAAGCTACAAGATTTTTTGAGGAGCAGTTAGGGTTATCGTTTAAGGAGATGTATCGGATATTGAAGCCGGATGGGATAGCGGTGATTGTGTATGCACATAAATCGACATCGGGCTGGGAAACGGTGATAAATGCATTGCTGGATTCGGGTTTGGTGGTAACGGCGTCCTGGCCAGTAAATACGGAGATGCAATCGCGATTAAGGGCAAATGAATCGGCTGTATTGGCGTCGTCAATTTATATTGTTGGGCGTAAGATGAAGCGGGAGGAGACGGGGTTTTATAATGAGGTTTTGGAAGAGTTGAAGTGGTATTTGAATCAGAAATTGGAGCGATTGTGGGATGAGGGGGTGAGTGGGTCGGACTTTTTTATTTCGGCGATAGGTGCGGGGATAGAGGTGTTTGGGAAGTATGAGAAGGTGATGAATTATGAGGGGGAGATAATTCGTGCGGATGTAATGTTGGAGGAGATACGGAAGATAGCGACGGATTATGCGGTGCGTAAGATATTGCATAATGGTTTTGCAGGGGAGATAAGTGAGTTGACCCGATTTTATGTGTTGTATCGTTGGGAGTATGGAGAGGCACGGGTAGAATTTGACGAGGCACGGAAGCTGGCAACGAGTTGTGGTATAGACCTTACGGAGGAATGGTCGAAGCGGGGAAGTTTCATAAGAAAGGATAAGGAGTATGTGCGTGTTTTGGGACCTGCGGAACGGGAAGGGGAAGAATTAAAAGGGGGGAAGGATTTGATAGATGTATTGCATCGTGTATTATTGTTGTGGGAAAAGAGTAAGCAGGAGGAGTTGTTGAAATTGTTGAAGGAGACGGGATATGGGAAGAGTGATGCGTTTTATCGTGTTGGGCAGGCAGTGGCGGAGTGTTTGCCGAATGAGAGTAAGGAGAAGAAGTTGTTGGAAGGATTTTTAACGGGTAAAGAAAGAGTTTTACGTGAAATAGATAAACTTGCAACAAAGCCAGAGCAAAGGGAATTGTTTTAAGGGATTGAGGTAGGGGGAGTGTATTTGTTCCTGGAGTGGTTATTTAGGGTTCAGGAGCAGGGATGCTCCCGTTACAATGGGTGCTCTGGTTATATGTTGTAATGTAATTTATTATTTTATTTCTTTTTTTGTTAGAATTGAATGACAATATGAAAAAAAGGAGATGGTTTGGATGAAAGCATTTCATACTATAGCGAATCCTCATGCGGATATAGTTTCGGGTAGGTTGACAATGGATATTTTCGCGGCGGACCTCTGGCAGGTAGCGCATAATGAAGGGCCTACGGAATATCGAGATGCGGATTTGTTTTTTCAGAAGACATATGAAACAGAAGGATTAAAGAGTCTATTAAAGATAATACGAGGTCGGATAGAGGGCAAAGGTGGTGACCCTGTGATACAGTTGCAAACGCCATTTGGTGGAGGGAAGACGCATTCCTTGATTGCTATATATCATCGGGCGAGGAAGGAATGGGATGCAAAAACTGTGGTTATTGTAGGGACTAATTTGGAGGCAAGTACGACATTGTGGGGTTTGCTGGAAAGACAATTAATGGGTAAGAATGAATTGCTTACTGAGTTTACATCACCGGGGAAAGATAAATTGCGGAAATTGTTGGAGCCACAACAACCGTTGGTGATATTGATAGATGAGTTGCTGGAATATATGACGAAGGCGAGCGGATACAAAGTGGGTGAGAGTAATTTAGGAGGGCAAACATTGGCTTTTATTCAGGAATTGACGGAAACGGTCTCATCGTTAGAAAAGGTGTCGTTGGTAATTACTTTGCCGTCAAGCCATCTGGAGCATTACGATAATATATCGGAACAGATGTATGCTCAGTTGCAGAAGGTAACGGGGCGAATGGAAAAGATTTATACTCCGGTCCAGGATTCGGAAATAGCCAGTGTCATTCGTCAGAGGTTGTTTCGAAATATTGAAATGTCCGAAGTGAAGAAGGTAGTGAATGAGTTTATAAAATATGCGGAAAAGGAAGAGATTTTACCTTCGGGTGTAGAGATTACTCAGTATCGGGACCGTTTTTTAGCATCGTATCCCTTCATGCCGGAGGTGATAGATGTTCTGTATCATCGTTGGGGTAGTCTTCCTAATTTTCAACGGACGCGGGGTGTTTTGCGATTATTGGCTCTTGTTGTAGGGGCCTTAATTAAAGAAAAGGTTCCGTATATTAGTGTTGCTGATTTTCCATTAATGAAGCATGAGGTGCGGGAGGAATTACTTCGATATTGTGGAAGTGAGTTTAATAGTGTAATAGCACAGGACATTACGGATTATAATTCTGGGAGTGAGAGAATTAATCGTGAGTCGGGAAGTATGTATAAGAATTTAAAGCTGGGAACGAGAACTGCAACAACTATTTTTATGTATTCTTTTTCAGGTGGCGAGGAAAGGGGTGCGACGTTGAGTGAAATTAAACGGTGTTCGACGACTATAGGAAATCCTTCGAGTGCGGTTACGGAGGCGATAGAACAATTAAAGAATAAGTTGTTTTATATTCAGTATCATGGGGGCAAATATTATTTTTCTAATAAACCGAATATAAATAGGATTTTATTAACTAAAAAGGAAAATGTCCAGGATTCTGATATTCAAGAGATGGAACGAGAGTTGCTTTTGAGAAACACGAAACACGATAAGTTAAGGGTATATATATGGGAGAGAAATCCATCTAATATTCCGGATACTAATGAGATGAAACTGGTAATTTTGCCGTGGGAAGATAAAGATGTTATTTTGAATATGATACAGAAAAAAGGGGCCAGTCCACGGGTAAATTGTAATACGGTATTTTTCCTTTTTCCGATGGAAAGTGAGCGAGAGATGTTTAAGAATGTTATTCGGGAATACAAGGCGCATAAATCTATATTGGAAGATATGACATTGCAAATTTCGGATGAGCAGAAGAAGAATATACAGAGTAAAGTAAAGGAGATGGACAAGGAATTGGTAGAAACGATACGGAGGTTATATCGTCAGGTAGGAATCCCTACTAAGGAAGGATATAAGATTGATGATTTGGGGATTGCAACCCATGGTAATGTGCAGAGTATTGTTGCGGAGGTGTATGAAAGACTGCGGTCGCAGGGGGAGATATTAGAACGAATCGCGCCAATAGTTGTAAAAGAGCGTTATTTGAAAGGAAAGGACTATGTGATAACAGAACAGATATTGAATGCATCGTATCGGGTACCTGGAGAGTCAAGATTGTTATCGAAGTCCGTTCTGGAAGATGCTATTAAGGAAGGGGTGAGTAAGGGCATGTTTGGTTTGGGGGAATTATCCGGTGATAAGGCTGTCTGTAGATATTTTAAGGAAGTACCGAATGTTTCCTTTGAGAATAATGAAGTGATTATTGCAGAGAATCTTTGTGAACCACAAAAAAGAGGTGAAGAAAAATCTCAAGAACCTGTAGTTGTAAAGAATGGATTGGGCACATCATATTCAACAGAACAAATAATTGGTAAAGAGGCAATAGAGAGTAAGAGAGAGGACATATATGAAGAAGAACTTGAATTGAATTTTCCACTACCCAAGGGGAAGGTAAGCGATGTTATGCAAGTTATAAAGTTTATTGACGGGAAATTTAAAGAAGTGCAAATAATAGTTCGTGCCAGAGAGGGTAAGATAACAAGGCAAGAGCGTGAGAAAATTTATGAGGCTTTGAGGCAATTAGGGATAGAATTTTAATCGGATTAGTCGGACAGGTCGGACGAGGCGGAGGAGTCGGACAGGTGGGAGTACTTAAAATAGGGAGAGAGTGTCCCATTGGTTGGTGCCAGGGAGAAGGTTATTATTATCGGTGTGGTCGATGGGTTCGCCGTTATAGGGGACTTTGCCGAAGGATACATTTTTTGCGGGAGTATGAATAGGGCAGGCATGATTGAAGCGGGTAATTTTTTGCCATTGATTATCTGGGTTCAATATTTCGATTAGTCCTATGTGTTCTGTCCAGCGGACTCGCAATTGAATCCATTCGTTAGGATTAAATCCTTTGAATAGTTTTTGTTCGCCTCCGATGTCAAGTTGTATTAGTCCATCGCTACGGAGTCCAACCCTCAAGCGTGAGTCGTCTTCCCAACGGATTTGAACTGCTGGACCCCATGACATTCCGTTGTCAGTGCCTTGTCTTAAGCGAACAGTAAATCCCTGAATGATGTTGTCTAATGGACAGGTAATGTATGCGTATGTATGAGGCAAAGCGGAGATGGACATGATTCCACTTTGAACAGAGAAGGGATTGTTGTTCTGTGGGGAGATGTGTAATTCGCAGTCAGGTATGCTGTTGAATTCCTCAACGAAAATTGGTTTTTCCCATGAAGGTTCTTGAAGTAACATTTTCTCTTCGTTGGCTCTCTTCTTTGAGATGTTTGGTATTTCTTTTTGTCGTTCCATTGCTAATTGCTCAATTTCGTTACGAAGTTTTGGGGTGAGTTTGTTTCGATAGTGTGTTTTAAGTAGGTTCATCATTTCTTTATCTTGTAGCCAACCAACAATTGTATGAAGCCGACAGTTGGCTTTAAGGAGTCGGTCAATAGTATCTGCAGAGGGCTTATGAGGTCCATTGGTGCATAACACACCGATACTGTTGCTGGTGTTGTAACATGAGACGAAGTAGCGAAGATAATTAAAGTCTTTGTATAACGTGTCTTGTCCTTCACCTCGAAGGATAATGTCTATGTAGGCATCGGCTTGAGGCAGGAAACATTGTCCATTGCCAAGAGCCCATGTTGAATGCCATTCTAAAATGCCATTTTCACCTAATAGTTCTCGACTTTTTCTGGCAAGCATATATAATGGTGCGGGGTTGTCTGTGTATTGCCCGTCAAAATATAAACCATCGGGTTTGTATTCTTTCATCACTCGATAAATTTCTGACAAAAATAGGTCTATGTTTCTACCTGTAGCATCACCTGGTGGCCAACCTTTGAAATTTTCGAATGAATTCATGGCTTGTGATTCAAAGGGTGTGCCTTTTAAGAAATAGTATGGGCTTGTATAGACAATAAATCGTAGTCCGTGTTGATGGCAGGTATCTCGGACACGGGCAAATTCTGATTCGCCTAATCTCGGGATGAAAGCAAGGTTCCAGTCTTTCCATAGCATTACTTCTGATTGAAGCAGGATGATGTTTCCTTCCTTTGCCCATGATATTAATTCGGTGTCGGGAGGATAACCTAACTGATTTGACCAGTGCCAGACGATGTTATCATGAATGGAACGTTCCCAATTATATGGTTTTGGTGGACAGACACCTATCCATAACACAGCGTTGGGAGGAATGGTATATTTTGCGGTTGTCTCGCCGTAAGGATTGAACTCATCATCCGTCTCTTGTTCTGAGTAACATAGACCAAAACCACCATATTCATCAAAAATTACATGATTCGCTTTGTATGAGGCATGAAAACCGACATCGATTTTTTTGGATACTGTAACTGTAAGAGGTTTTAATGCCTGAAACATGAATAAAGAATCGCCGTTGATGCGAAGATTAAACTTATCATAAGATATAACAGCACGTCCAGGTGAATTAGTGATTATTTTTGGTGGAACTTCTATAACACCTGTCTCCAGTTTTATTGTAAGGACAGGACGAGGGTGTCCAATCCGTTGCTGAAAAGTTCCCTCACCAGTTGGGTTGAGTGAGAATTTCGCACCTGTAGTCTGTATAAATAATTTACCATTTACAATCTCTGCTTTTTCTACAAGCATTCCACATTGTGGGTCGGGAAATACATCGGGGTTCATCAAATCCTGAAATGTTGGTGGAGATGAGAATGTAAAAACGAGGGATAGAAGGAACCGTGCAATAATAAAATTCGTCATCGTTATTTCCTTGTTTAATGATACATTATAAATGTAATTAAATCATATTTTGCAAGGAAACAACGAATATCGTTAATAATAACGATTTTTTAATCAAACCTATTATAAACGTTAGATTATCGTTGAAACGTAAATGGGATCGATTATACTTTATTGACATGAAAAAAGGACTCACACATTTGTGCAAGTCCTTTTAATTTCAATGGTAGCGGGGGCTGGATTCGAACCAGCGACCTTTGGGTTATGAGCCCAACGAGCTGCCAGACTGCTCCACCCCGCGACATATCGTATTATAAAGGGATTATATGATAATACTGTAGTTAAAATCAAATATATGATTTTTTTTATACAACGAATAATTTAGAGGGATTAGTTACTGAAAATATCTGTAATGTATAGAGGTTATTGAAAGGTAACAAACAATTTAGAATACGTATTACTTAAATTGTAGAGATTGAAATTTTTCTGTTATGCTGAATAGATGGGATAGGTAAACATTTATTATCAAATGATATATAAGTAGTAAGAAACTGAAACAGGAGATATATATGATTATTGTAATAAGTGTGATTATGATTATAGGTGCAATGCCAGATTCGTATTTACTGCGGACAGCAGATGCCCTTGACCGAGCACAGGAAGATATCCCTGCAATGGTGCAGGCAGGGGAAATGGTAGCAAAAAGAATTGTCGCAGGTGGGGGACTTTATGCTGGTGGAAATCCAGCTCTGGTAAGCGAGATAACAGGTCGGGCTGGAGGATTGATGCTTACTGCTATCTTACCAGAGACGATTACTATGGATAACGACGCCGTCCTGTTTTTCGCAGATGCAGAACATCCAGTACCAGAAGCTGTATCGACGCCAGGGGCATGTTGGGTCGTTTTTGGTGTTACTCATCCTATTCCAGGAGCAATGACATTGTTGATGCGTGACTATGGTCTTTCTCCAACACTAACGATGGCAATTTATGCGTGGATGTTTACTGGTGAATTGGTATCTGCATGTTCGCGGTTGGGAAAAATGCCAGTGCTGTTTGAAAGCATTGGACTCTATGGAGGTATACCACGAATGCAGAAGTATCAGGGCAATCGAATTTTCTGGCATGATACACATAATGTTTCGCCAATTCCGCCTGGGGTTCTCGCAAAGGATTATACGATGCGTGTTTCTGCAATGCTACGACGTTGTGAGTCGCGTCATCGTTCGGATTTCGACACAGTAGGTAGATGGGTGGC
>JAIWNQ010000086.1 GCA_020216745.1 Candidatus Hydrogenedens sp. | reverse complement strand
TGAGGCAAAAAGAGCAGGTCGCACACTCACAATGTATAGCATGGGACATCTTTTCCCAGATGAAGTTAGTAAAACTGCTATAGGCAGTTTGTTTCGGTCTGAGGTATGGAATGCTGGCTTTAGTTATATTCCCGAACCGAAGGATGTTTATTCTGCGGGGGATGTGGTGATTCACATTGGTTATCAACATCCGCCACGGAATATGCTTGAACGAGCCAAAACTGCGGGTGCCAAGGCTGTGTATGTAGCACCGTATATGGACCGTGACTTTCCAACGGACAAAGATACAGTATGGATTGACCCCATGTGGCCATTTGGAGATGCCTGTGTTCCGATAGCAGGGTATGATGTGCCAGCGTTAGCATCGAGTGGGGTAGTCAATTCAGCAATTGCATGGGAATTGTATCGCGTATCATGCACACAAAGTGAAAAGTTAACGCAGTAGGTTATAACATTGTGAAAAGAAACGAAGCACAAAATTAATTTAAATACATGTAATAATAGATACGCTTATTCCTATTAAGGTGCATGTGAAATTTGCCTCTTCCCTACTGGCTTTTTTTCTATTTGGAGATTAAAAAAATCTGTTTAGTTACAGAAATATTTTTTGAATGTTTCAGGATTGTCGAGTAGGTCAATTTCTTTCTCTTTGAATCGGGAGACTTCTTCTTTTGTAATGGGTCTTTTCTTCCCCGATTTACGGCTGTATTCTTCAATTCTATGTTCAGGTTGAAATGGCTCTACAGATTGGTCTGAATCAAACGAGGAAGTTTCTTCTTTTCTGGGTTTAAAAAATTCCTCTACCCGTTCTTCAATAAAATTGCTAAATACTTCCGCTACATGTCTTTTCTTTTCATCCATTGTGCCTTCTAAAATAATTTTACTGTCTAATGGTAATGTGGTGCCATTAAATAGAGCAACCATTCCTTTGCATTGCGGACAAGGTCCAATTAATATTGTTCCTAAGGGAGGTAGAACAATTCTACCTTGTGCTCCACAATGTGGGCAACGGACGTCCATGAAAGATAACATAGTATAAATCCTTATAATCACATTTTAATAAATACAATCACTATCATTGATATTATAGCATATCTCACAAAATTTTGCCAAGTTTTCGGGATAAAATTTTATTCCCTTTATAAACGGATTTGAGATTCTTTTTGTTACTATAATTGTAAGATATTGGTAGGGAGATACTTATGATATTTTTATATATCGGTTAATGGAAAAATCTTCATTGAAGAAGTAGCTATAATCAATACAGTCAATTAGATAAATTGTTTTGTCTTGCATATTTTTTGTTTTTAGATAAAGTTCCGCAGTTTTTACTACTTCATCATAATTTCCCCAGAAACATATATCCTTATCATCAATATTAAAAATCCATAAACCGATGGCTTTACTTGACGGTGTTTGTTGTCCTTGATATTTACTTAAATCCAATGGCATGTTCACTCCTTCGCTAATTTGTTCTATAAATATAATACCATATTTTTTGAAAAAAGTTTTTGTTATTTGATTTTTTTTTATATTTTATGTTATTAATAATATATAAAGTTTAAGTAGAAATAAATCGCTCTGTTACCGGTCACCCGAAGTTGTATACAGGGTGCTAAGAGGGAATCCGGTGCGAAGCCGGAACTGCCCCGCAGCGGTGAGCAGGAACGAACAGCTCGTTATGGCACTGGACATAGGTCTGGGAAGCCGAGCCAAGTAGGTTTGTGTTTGTGCCTGCAAGTCCGAAGACCTGCCGGTTACTGTCCGATTTGAGCGAACAGACTGAGGTCTCGCGGGAAGGCTGATGTCTGGCAGTCCTTGTAAATAAGGGCTGAACAATCTTCCTTCCAGTGTTTAATCCTCCGTCTGTAGCCTGAACTGTTTTTTTTGAAAGGCTATAGATGCGATGTTAAAAAGAATAAAATATTTTTTATTAATCACCCTATTATTTAATGTTATAGCGGTATATTCCTATGCTACGGATGACCCATGGGCGGATGAAGTAGTAGCCTATTTTGGCAAGAATCAGAATGTAGGTTTTACAAATCCACAATTGGTTTTAGGTTCACCAATGGGGTTTGGAACAAGTTTGCCTGCATTAAATGGAATTTATTCTATTGGCACACCAGGTGAACCTCAAGAAAGTTACCTTGTTATTAAATTTAAAACACCTGTGAAGGATGAAGCCCTAAATCCGATGGGGTTGGACTGTATTGTTTATTCAAATGCATTTTGGGTTGGGGGAGATATGCGGAGAAAGTTTATTGAACCGGGACTGATTGAAATATCAAAGGATGAAAATAAGAATGGGTTACCCGATGATAAATGGTATGTTATCCCCGGAAGTAAAAACTTGAATCGCAATGTTTTCCCGCAGGGTTTAATGACAAATACTCCGCCATTTGTTGGGAGTGTTGTAACTTCAACCAGTAATGAAATCGTTTGGGGATATGCAGATACGAATCCTACTATGTTACCTTACCGAGATAATTATGTAAGACCCGATAATCCCTTTATAGTAGGTATTGATTTTGGAACCGGCGGAGGTGATGCATTTGATATTGCGTGGGCTGTGGATGAATCAGGGAACCCAGCAAATCTTGATGAATTTGATTTTATACGGGTTTCAACGATACCCAATATTCTTGACCCTGTGTATGGTTATTTCGCAACGGAAGTGATGGCATTTGCAGATGTTGCACCAGATATTGATACGGACGGTGATGGGATTCTTGATGAGTATGAAATACGGGTTTCAGGGACAGACCCAAACCGACCTGAAAGCACGGTGTTCCCTCTGGAAGTCCCAATGGAGTGGGGAGGAAGTCCTGCAGGAACGGAATTAGGGACTGCATGCAATCAAAATGGTACGCTTTGTGTATCTTTATTTTCTTCAGGTAGTAGGACGGGGACAAGAGATTACAATTGTAATGTAGATTTGCAGACAGTCTCCGACCCATCAACAGTGGGTGTGTCAGGGTTAATAAAAGGGGGGGTATTCGTTCAATTTATCTCTTCTATTAATGATTTTCAATCCGCACAGGTTGTATTACCAAAGATAACCGTCCAATATACTGCAGGACAGATTGAAGGATTGGATGAATCCGCTTTGAGTGTTTATCGTTGGAATGGAACAGAATGGACAAATGCGAATGTCAATGTCGTAGATAGAGATCTTGTGAATAATAAGATAGGATTTCAGACACAATATACAGGGATATTGGGTATCTTTTCAGTAGCAGGGGAGGGTGATATTAATCCCGGTCAGGGACATATCCGTTTGGTAGCCAATCCAGCACAAACAAGAGTAGCAGGATATGGTGAGATGGTAAGAATTATTGGAGATGAAATTAAAGATGCAAATAATGTGCCTGTAGCAGATGGAACTATGTTCACGGTTAACTCTTTTTTACTAAATATACTGAATGGAGATGATGATACAGAGACCGAAGGTCTTCAGGTTGCGGTTAGAGATGGAGAATTGAATATTGAATTGGAGGCAGGGACCGTAGCAGGTAGAGGCAAAATCACCGTTCAGAGTTTAGATAATACGATACGAGGGGAAACCTTCATTGAAGTTTTACCTGGACTACCCGGCTATGTCCCGGATGTGTGGAATTTTGGGGCGGGAAGCAATTATTACAGTTTTATTTCTGATGAGATTTTCGATGTTTATGGGAATCCTGTTCAGTCGGGAATAGTAACCGTTAATGTTGCGGGTGGAATTATTATAACGCGGGATGAACAACCTGCAGTAGAAGGACATCAGATACCCATCTTCCAGGGAAGAATTTATTTTGTTGTAAAACCTCTATCGGAGCGCAAAACTACACAATTGGAAATATGTATATATGACGAACCTCATGGAAATTTATTGATATGTCGCGAATTTGATATTGAACTTCAAGCCCTTCCTGTAGCAGGAAAATTATTAAATATTTCTTTAATGTTAATCATAGTGGCGTTTTTGCTTATGAGGGGGAAGAGGTGGTTAAAGGATACATATAATGTTCGTTGATAAACATAATAAATATATGGGATTTACTCTAATTGAACTGCTGGTTGTTATTGCCATCATTAGCATTCTGGCAATGATACTTCTCCCCGCATTATCACGAGCACGTGCTCAGGCAAGAAGTGTTTCATGTGTCAATAATCTGAGACAGTTATATTTAGCCAATACAATGTATGCCAGTGAAAACAACGGATATTATGTCCCCTCTGCATCGGATATGTATGATTTCTTATTGCCGGGTTCTGAACCGGACCATTTTGGGGGAAAATGCAGGTGGCATGGAAAACGAGAAACACCAAATCCGAATACACCTTTTGATTTTCGTAAAGGACCGCTTTTTGAATATGTCCCTGAAGGGAGAATCAAGGAATGCCCGGAATTTTTTGAGTATCGTCAGTTGGGCGAAGTTCCCAATGCATTCGAATCGGGTTCGGGGGGATATGGCTATAACATGGCGTATGTCGGCTCGATGTTGAGTATCGAACAAGACCCTGTAAAAGCGTGTAAATCGGGGATGCATGAACGAATGATTGAAAACCCGTCGGAGACAATTATGTTTGCAGATAGTGGCATGCCACAGAACGGATATATAGTGGAGTACAGTTTTGTAGAACCGCCCTTGATGGTTTCCGCAGATTATCCAAGGGGGCAGGAAGGAGTATTTATGTCGCCTTCGATACATTTTCGCCACTGGGGCAGGGCAAATGTATTATGGTGTGATGGACATATCACCTCAGAACGCTGGGGATGGGCAACGGAAGAAAATGTCTATGGTGCTATTAATCGTGCGTGGAATGTCGGCTGGTTCGGTCCCCAAAACAACTACTACTTCGACTGGAAGAAAAACCTATAATAATGTAAAAATAGCAAATATTTCACTCCCATATATCTTTCTTATTTTCCCATTTCTCTTTAATTTTCTTAAAATATTCCATCCTGTTTCTTATCTTGTTAATTTCATTAGGATAATAGTCAAATAATACATTACATAATTCTATCATCCATTTTTTTCTAGAATAACCTTGTTTTATAACTATGCTATTTGCATTTGCAATTTGAATTTGTCCCCATCCCAAAGCACCTATAGTTAAACAATTCCAAGAAAGAAATTCTATAGGTATAAAATGAACTCTTTCTACTTCAATATGGACATTTTTGTTTATATTGTATACTACTATTAACAACACATAATAGTTAGAATCATCTTCATAAAATCTAGATAGTCTTTCCACAGAAGTAAGATTAGGCATGTTAAATGAAGTTCCCAATCTATGTGTTTTTACATCAACTATATAATATAAATCGTTTTGGTCTGTAAATGCTATATCTGCCATTGCTCTTCGTGCAAACTTATTAGAATAATCTTTCAAAGGAATTCCTAAAATGTTTTGAAAATTTTCCTCTAAAATATTTTGTATAGCATCTCCTGTCGCCCTTGTACTATAAAATGTTTCTCTACTTAAAAAATCGGGATATTTATTAAGAAATATTTTAATTTTTTCTTCTACATTTTTATAATGTCCATCATAAAAAAGAGAACTTTTCATTATCTATTCCTAGCTATCTCTTTCAGAGAATAAAAACATCTCATAATTTTCTTTTTTTGATCTTTCTTTTTTAATATTTTTTCTGTTTACATCCGTTAATGAATTACGTTCCCAAAAAACACCATCATAATAACCTTGTATAGAATTATCATTTTCTGCAAGATATAACCTTTTGGTAGCATAAGTACAATATTCTTCATCTAATTCAATCATGACAAAATTTCGTCTTAATTTTTTTGCAACAACCCCTGTTGTTCCTACACCTGCAAATGGATCAAATACAATATCTCCTTCTTTTGAACTAGCGAGAATAATCTTCGCTAGTAGTTTTTCTGGTTTTTGAGTCGGATGGGGAGTATTTTCTGGCATAGACCAAAAAGGTATTGTGATGTCTGTCCATATATTTGATGAATAAGTTAACCTATATTTTCCATTTTTTTCTTCTTCCCAGTCTTTAGGTCTTCCTTTTTCTCGATAAGGTGCAATTACTCTTCGTTTTAACTTCACTGCTTCAGAATTAAAATAGTATTCATTAGACATTGTACAAAACCATATATCTTCTGAATTATTTTTCCAATTTGAATTTGCTCCTCTTCCTTTTTCTCTTTCAAATGTTATTCTATTTCTTACCTTAAAATATTTTTCACATAACAGGTGAATTGCGGAAGAAGAACGCCAATCTCCACAGATATAAATTGAAGATGTCGGTTTTAATAATTTTATTATTTTATTTAACCATGATTCTGTCCAATTCATATACTCTTGTGTAGTCATTTCTGTAAATGAACATGTATTAAATGTTTTTGTTAAATTATATGGTGGGTCTACAAAAAGAAGGTCAACAAAACAAGGTGGTAAGAAATCTATAACTTCCCAAAAATTTTGATTGATCACTTTATTGAGGATGGCCTCTATATTTACAGGAGAATTTATCTTAATTAAATCCCTTTTATAGCGTTCTATATCCTCTTTTGATAATGTAATTGTTCTATTTAAGGGAGCTCTACTTGTCATTATATCCTAAATTAAGAAAGGTTTTGTACACTTTATATTTTAATAAAATTAAGGTTATCAAAACAAAATTTTATAGTAAGAATAAAATAATAAAATTTATAACTATAAAAAGAATATCCATATTAAATTATATGAAAAATTAAATTATCATTTATAAATTAATTTGTAGTTGTATTACCGTAAGCTTGATATAAGGTGATGGCGTCTTTGAGGGCGACCTGTCCTTTGCGGAGATGGTCCATGGCTTTGAATAGGATACGGGCGGATTCCTGGTCGGCATGGAAACCTGTGGAGTTTTCCGCCTCAACAAAGTCTATCAGGAATGATGCACGGCGCTGGCATAAGCGGGCTTCTTCAACTTTTTCATTGGAGATACCTGTATCCATGATTCGTTTAATATCGTCAATGAGTGCTATAAGAGAATCCATTGCCATATCTTTCATTTCAGCTGTTTTGTCTTGAATACGCTCTACGCGTGCTTTGAGTTCTTCTTCGGAGAAATGGTGACAGGTCTGGCAGGCACGGTTAATATTCAATAATGGACTACGGACATGATGGTCACTTACTTTTAAGGCTCCTACGCGAGTATAGGGCATGTGGCAATCTGCACAGGCGACGCCAGAACGGGCATGAATTCCCTGACTCCATAATTCAAATTCGGGATGCTGTGCTTTGAGCATGGGTGCATTTGTTTCCGCATGGACCCAATCTTTAAAGTTAATTTCATCATAATAGGCAAGAATATTATCTGCTTCTAAACCTTTATGCCAGGGGTAGGTAAGTCGTTTTTCATCCCCTTTAAAGTAGTATTCGACATGGCATTGAGCACAGACATAAGTTCGCATTTCCTGGCGGGTTGCCATGGTATTGGGATTATAGTCTTTTATACCCTGAGTTTCTTTATAAGTTTTAATTCCCTCAAGGAAGCCTGGACGGGTTACTCGTAATTGCATCGTATTTGGGTCATGACAATCAATACAAGATACAGGGTGTTGTAAGAGTTTTCTCGCTTCCATGTAAGGCATGGGATTCATTTTTTCAAAACCTTTAATAAGGTCTCCGTCGCCTAATTTTTTATATGGGACATAAACAGATGCGTGGCAATGAGCACAAACCCCAAATTGGGGTTTTTGTTGTCTACCGGTGAAGGTCTGGTCATCGAGCATATAGGCGTGTCCGCGTTCTTCACGAAAGTCAATGGCAAAGGCATAACCCGCCCACATTCGTTTCAGACGAGGGTCAAGTTCAATTTTAGATTGACTGACCACGAAACGTGGGTCGTTTTCGGTAGGTGTATGGGGTAGTGCTTCACTGCCACCGTATTTTGTGCGGACCATATCCACAGTTCGTTTGTATAGGTCATATTGGATAGGAAAGTTTTTACCCCAGATTTCTGGGTCTTCTGTGTCATCGTTAATTTCAACGACACGGAAGAAAGGATTTTTTGCCTCCTGTTGCTTCTCAAAAATGTTGATAAGCAACGCGGTTACCGCAAATGTAGCGACAGCAACTACCAGTATAAGAACAATTGCGGTAATTGAGGACATCCCCTCATTGCCTTTGAAGTCTTTTGCCATGTTCCTTTTCCTTTCCTTTAATAATTAAAATGACCTACATTAAAATGACAATTCAAGCATTGTAATGGTTCGCGATGAGCGATATTTGAGTCAATGTTTTGCACAATATCTTCGTGACAGTATCTACAATTACCCTCCGCAACTTTTCGATTAAATTCTTTAATACGGATAGGTTCGTGGAAATTGCCCAGAGTAAAAGCAGTGGAGTGATGATAGCCGTTCAAGCCTTTAACATAATACTTTGAAAACAACGTATGTCCTGTGTGGCAATCGTTACATACTGCGACATTGTGATGACTGGATTTCTGCCATGAATCAAGAAAATCTTTCATAACATGGCAATTAGCACAGGCATTGGGGTCATCAGTAAGGTAGGAATAACCACGAGCATAGTAAAAAGTGAAAGAACCTATCCCAATAAAAAATCCAAGGCATATGCAAATGGGCAATACATAAGAAAAGCCTGAAGACAGTTTGGACGATTTTCCTTGCATTTATTTCTACCCGTTAATTAATTGCTTGCTTAGTATTTCTCCCTGAATAGAGATTATTATTTTTTCGATAGGAATATTTTTTCCTGAATATTGCAAACCTGCAAGTACGATATTAGGCAAAGCCTGACAGCATGGAACTTCCATTACGGGAATTGTAATGCTTTTTATATCATTATTAATAAAAATTTCAGCAAATTTCTGTACATATTGTTCTTTGGGGTCGAATTTTGGACAACCTACAAGAACTACATGGTCATCTAAAAATTCTTTATGAAAATTTTGATATGCCACAGGTACACAATCCGCCACGACTAATAGTTTCGCATTCTGAAGATAATGAGCCATAGGAGGAACAAGACGAATCTGTATAGGCCAGTGAGAAAGGGTCCCTTTTTTGGATGGGTCAGGTTTAAATTGTATACTCGGACATGTGTGAACAGGTGCTTTTTGCTCTTTTAAGCTTTGGTGTAATTTGACCAATTCTTCATCAAAAGGTTCCGCCTCGCGTTCAACAATGGATAATGCCCCTGTGGGACAATGGGGAAGGCACGCACCTAATCCATCGCAATAAACATCTGAAACAAGTTGTGCCTTACCGTTAATAAGTTTAATAGCCCCTTCAGCACAGGCATTAACACATAGTCCACAGCCGTTGCATTTTTCGGAGTCTATATAAATAATTTTTCGTTTAATCACGGATTACTCCTTATGATTTTGTAATTTTATCATAAACATTGGGGTTAAAGAAGTCAAGTGAAATAGAATAAAGGTAAAAATGGAGATTTAATTGTGAGAATTAGGTGGAAGCACACGAGTCAGAAAGGTCGGACAGGCAAGACAAGTCAGACGGGACAGACTGTTATTTTGAAAAGGTTATGTTAAATGTAATCTGTGTTTTGGTCTGCATTGGGAGTTTCAATCTTATGCGGGAAAGTTCGCCAGAACGGTTGTTTTCCTCACATTGTTTTTTGAGGGATTCAACTTCGAACGAGCCGTTAGAAGGGGTAATTTTAATTTTGCCTTCCTTACTTTCGATAATGGCACAATTGTTCTGTATAGATACTGGTAACCATGTTACAAGTGCTTCTTCAATTTCTTCCCCTTGGTTTGAGAATTCAAAATCATCGGTAATTTTTAATCCACCTTCGTTTAGCAGGAGAGTTCGTTGTGCCTTTTTCAAGGCTGGAATATCATATGCGTCATGGAAGTTTATAATAGCTTTATTGGGTTGTTCATAGTTAAGTTTTCCTTTGTATTTTTCTCCAGCACTTTGTAGTTTCCCACCAATAACGGGTAGGCTATGTCCGTAGGAGTTTGTGAAGATGTTTTCATATCGTTTAGCACTGAAATATT